>NZ_JAYSFE010000084.1:0-21138 GCF_041913585.1 Allostella sp. | reverse complement strand
CGCCTGCGTCGCACGCTCCGCCGCGCTCCGCGCCGCCTCCGCCTCGTCGCGCGCGGTCGTCAGATAGGCATTGCTGGCTTCGAGCGCCCGCGCCCGCTCCGCCAGTGCCGCCGCGTAGGCGTCCTCGCGGCGGCGGGCGCGGCGGAGCGCCGTCCACACCGTGACGATCGCCAGGATCGCCGCAAGCCCACCCAGCACCACGAAGATCAGCAGCGAGCGGTTGAGCTCGGCGCCCAGGAAGGCCTCGAGCGGGCCCATGTCGCGGCGCAGCCGGACATCGGCGAAGGGCACGCCCTCGGGACTGGACAGGGTGACCCGGGTCTCGTCGAGCGCGCTGCCGTTGGCCGGCGGCCGGACGTTCTCGAGGGTGCGGAGAACCCGGTCGCCGCCATGCGCGAGGATCGCCGTCTGGCTGCCGACCCGCTCGTCGAGCCGGCCGAGCGCTGCCAGGGGATCGACATGGACCAGCACATAGCCCGCGACCCGGAGGCCGCCCAGCGGCGCCACCACCGTCAGGACCGGCGTGCCGCCATCGGTCCAGACCTGCACCATCTGCCGCAGCCGGTCGCGGACGGACCGGTTGCGCACGGCATCGAGCAGGGCCGCCGGCGGCTCGCGCGGCGGTGCTTCGGCGGTGCGGTCGCCCCAGCGGTCGCCGACCTTCCGCAGCTCGGGCGAGTAGATGCCGAGGCCGAGCATGCGGACCTCGCCCCGGGTCAGGAGGTCGCGTCCGAACTCGTTCGCCAGGACCGCCTTGATCCGCGCCTCGTCGGTTTCCGTGACCAGCCCGCGCACGTCGCGGTTTTCGGCGATCAGGCCGGCGAGGTTCTGGACGAGGCCGAGATGGCTGGTCCACAGCATCTCGCGCGTCGCCACCTCGACGACGCGGGCGACGGCGCTGCGGTCCGAGTTGCGGACGAAATCGTCATAGCGCTCGGTCATCCAGACGCCGATCGCGCCGGCGACCAGCAGGATGAAGAGGTTGGTCCCGATCAGCAGCGCCGTGATGGCGCCACTGCGGGTCGGCCGCTCGGGCGTCGGCGCGCTCTGCCCTTCGTCCGCCGGAACGTCCGGCTTGCTCGGCTCGCTCGTCATCGTTCTGCCACCGCCTCCCCCGACCGCGGATCGTCCGCGGCCCGAAGGCCGCCCCCGGAACGCCGTGCCGCGGGCGCCGAGAATAGTCGCGGGCCAGGAGGGTTTGAAACCGCCAATATGGCGTCCGGCGCGCGCCCGGCGAATTCTTCACGCGCGAGGGTGGTCAATTCGGCACCGATCCGTATCCTGGACCGATGCGAGCCCGCTCGCACCGCAAGGGAGGCAAGAATGCGCAAGGACCGGACGATCCGCGAACTCTACCGCGACGATCCCGAGCGTGCCGACGCCCTGGTGTTCGGTCGCCGCGGCCTGCTCAAGGGGGCCAGCCTGGCGGCGATGGGCGCCGCGGTCGGCGGCGCCATCCCGTTCGCCGGCAACATGCCGTCCGGCCTGCTGCCGGCCGCGCTCGCCCAGGGCGCGGCGGTGCCGGGCCCGAAGCTCTTGAAGATGGACGGCAAGGCCGAACTCGCCGTGCTCGGCGACCGCCCGCTCGTCGCCGAGACGCCGGAGCACCTGCTCGACGACGACGTCACGCCGACCGAGAAGTTCTTCATCCGCAACAACGGCCAGATCCCGGAGCCGACGGCCAACCCGGACGCCTGGGAACTGACCATCGACGGCGAGGTCAACACGCCGCTGAAGCTCACTCTCGGCGACCTCAGGAAGCGCTTCCAGGCGGTCACCTACCGGCTGCAGCTGGAGTGCGGCGGCAACGGGCGCAGCTTCTTCTCCCCGCAGGCCAGCGGCAACCAGTGGACCAACGGCGGCGTCGGGAACGCCGAATGGACCGGCGTCCGGCTGAAGGACGTGCTGCAGGCGGCGGGCCTCAAGCCGTCCGCCGTCTATACCGGCCACTACGCCACCGACCCGCACCTCTCGGGCGACGCCAGCCGCATCGCCCTGTCCCGCGGCGTGCCGATCGCCAAGGCGATGGAGGAGCACACGCTGCTGGCCTTCGCCATGAACGGCAAGCCGCTGCTGCCGATCCACGGCTTCCCGCTGCGCGTGGTGGCGCCGGGATATCCCGGCTCGGCATCGTCGAAATGGGTGACCCGCATCCAGGTGCGCGACCGCGAGCATGACGGGCCGGGCATGACCGGCACCTCCTACCGGGTCCCGACCGTGCCGATGGTCCCCGGCAGCAAGCCCGATCCCAAGACCTTCGCGGTCCTGCAATCGATGCCGGTCCGCTCCATCATCACCAACGTGCGCAACGGCACCGAGCTCGCCGACGGCACCCGCAAGGTCGCGCTCCGCGGTCATGCCTGGGCCGGCGAGGAGACCGTCAAGGCGGTCGACGTCACCCTCGACTTCGGGCAGACGTGGCAGTCCTGCCAGCTCGACGCGCCGCCGAACAAGTATTGCTGGCAGAACTGGCGCACCGAACTCGCGCTGCCGTCCGCCGGCTATTTCGAGTTCTGGGTCCGGGCGACGGACAGCAAGGGGCGCATGCAGCCGGTGCTGGCGGCCAACTGGAACCCGCAGGGCTATGGCGGCAACGCCATGCACCGGGTGGCCGTGCTGGTCAAGGCGTGACGCCGGCCCGATGAGCTTCGGTCCGGCGCAGCTCGCCACCCTGTGCATCGGGCTGGCGGTGATCGTCCTCGGCGCGGACAAGGCCGGGTGGCTGCGGGACAAGCCGCAGCCCCCGCCACCGCGGCCCGCCGCCACCGCCCCGGCGGCGGTGCCGGCCGCCGAACCGGCCCCCGCATCGGCACCGGCGGCGCGGCAGCTCGCCGCCGGGACGCCGCCCGCCGGCTATGTCCGCGACGCGGCGGACGTGCCGGAGAACCTGCCCGAAGGACCAGATCGGGAGGAGGTGTTCTGGTACTGCACCGCCTGCCACAGCTCCGAACTGGTGCGCCGGCAGGGCCTGTCGCGCGAGCGCTGGGACGACCTCCTGACCTGGATGACCGACCGCCACGGCATGGCCCCGCTCGAGGGGAGCGATCGCGAGCGGTTCCTCGACTATCTGAGCCAGGCCCTGCCGCCCCGGCCGGCGCGCGGTTTCGTCAACCCGTTCCTCAATCGGCAGTAGGCCGGTCGGATGCCGGCGACCCGCCGGACGCCGTCCGACCGGCTGCCGATGCTGCGGGCGCTGGCGCTGGCCCGGGCAGCGGCCGCGGCCGGCGAGGTCCCGGTCGGGGCCGTCGTCGTCGAAGCCGCGACCGGCACCGAACTGGCGGCGGCGCACAATCGCGTCGAGACCGACCGCGATCCGACGGCCCACGCCGAACTGCTCGCCATCCGGGCGGCCGCGGCCCGGCTCGGCTCGCCACGCCTCGTCGGCTGCGACCTCTACGTCACGCTCGAGCCGTGCCCGATGTGCGCCCAGGCGATCGCCTTCGCCCGCCTGCGCCGGGTCTATTTCGCCGCCTACGATCCCAAGGGGGGCGGCATCGAGCACGGCCCGCGCATCCTGGAGCAGCCGACCTGCCACCATCGGCCCGAGGTCTATGGCGGCATCGAGGAACAGGCCGCCTCCCGGCTGCTGCGGGCGTTTTTCGCCGAGCGCCGCAGCTAGAATCCGCCGACTGCCTATCGTTTAACCACTCTACCGCTATCGCCTATTTTTTGGGCGGAGACGCTATGAGCGAAAGGGATTCCACCGGATCGTCCGCTGGCACGAATCTTGGACTCATTCGGAAGGTCCCTGCTGCGACGCAACAGGGCGCACAGCGACCGGGCGGGCGCCCGGAGCGGTATGGGCCAAGGAGCTGCTCAGGAGAGGGTTCGATGACGTCGCCGAACAACCATAAGATTTCCGCCGGACCGGCGGCGCCGCGGCGTGCCGGAGCGCGGATGGCGCCGCTTCCGGCGCTCGCCGGGGCGGCCGTCATGGCCGCCGGCCCGGCCTTCGCCGCCGACCCGCCGTCGTTGAGCGCCGGCGACACCGCCTGGATGCTGACGTCGACGGTCCTGGTGCTGATGATGCTGATCCCGGGCCTGGCGCTGTTCTACGGTGGCATGGTCCGCAAGATGAACGTGCTGGCGACCCTGATGCAGTCCTTCGCCTGCATGTGCCTGATCAGCATCCTCTGGTTCGTCATCGGCTATTCGATCGCCTTCGCCGAGGGCACCGCCTTCGTCGGCAGCCTCGCCAAGATGTTCCTGGCGGGAGTGGAGATCGGCACCCTGTCGGGGACGATCCCCGAGACCCTCTTCTTCATGTTCCAGCTCTCGTTCGCCGCGATCACCCCGGCGCTGATCTTCGGCGCCGTCGCCGACCGCATGCGCTTCTCGGCGATGCTGCTGTTCAGCGCCCTCTGGTCGATCGTGGTCTACGCGCCCGTCGCCCACATGGTGTGGGGTCCGGGCGGCTTCCTCGGCGGCACCGGCCTCACCGACTATCCGGGCCCGTTCGGCGTCGGCTCGGTTCTGGACTTCGCCGGCGGCACCGTCGTCCATATCAATTCGGGCATCGCCGGGCTGATCGCGGCCCTGGTCCTGGGCAAGCGCAAGGGCTACGGCCGGGATCCGTTCCCGCCGCACAACCTGACCCTGTCGGTGATCGGCGCCGCGCTGCTGTGGGTCGGCTGGTTCGGCTTCAATGCCGGCTCGGCCCTGGCCGCGGGCGAGCGCGCCGCGATGGTGATGGCGGTGACCCATATCGCCACCGCCGCCGCCGGCCTGTCCTGGATGTTCGCGGAGTGGCTGACCAAGGGCAAGCCGAGCGTGCTCGGCATCATCTCGGGCGCCATCGCCGGCCTGGTCGCGATCACCCCGGCCTGCGGCTTCGTCACGCCGACGGGCGGTCTCATCATCGGGCTCGTCGCCGGCGTCGTCTGCTTCTGGGCCTGCACCGGCCTCAAGCATGCGCTCGGCTATGACGACGCGCTCGACGTCTTCGGCATCCACGGCATGGGCGGCATCCTGGGCGCGGTGCTGACCGGCGTCTTCGCGGTCGGGGCGATGAGCGCCACGACCGGTGCCGATGGTGCCGTCGTGGCCGGGGCGAGCGGCCTCGTCGAAGGCAATGGCGGCCAGGTCATCGCCCAGATCGTCGGGGTTCTCGTCACCATCGTCTGGTGTGCGATCGCCTCCTTCGTGCTCCTCAAGATCGTCGATGTGTTGGTGGGGCTCCGTGTCGACGAGGAGATGGAGCGCGATGGTCTCGACCTCCGGCTGCACGGTGAAACCGTGCCCTGAGCGCCGGTCGTCCGGTCGAGGGGAAAGGGGGCGCTTCGGCGCCCCCTTTTTCGTGCGTCCGGTCCGTGCATGATGGCGGCTTCGTTCGATTCTCTCCCGAGGGCCATCATGACGCTTTCCGTGAAGCACCTTCTCGCCGAAGCCAACGCCGCCGTGCCGCGCATCGCCGCCGCCGAGGCCGCCAAGATGCAGGCCGCCGGCGCCCTCGTCGTCGACGTCCGCGACGCCGCCGAGGTGGCGGCCTCCGGCAAGGTCAAGGGCGCGCTCGCCGTCTCGCGCGGACTGCTCGAGTTCAAGGCCGATCCCGACAGCCCGATGCACGACCCGGCCTTCCGGCGCGACCGGCCGGTCATCCTCTATTGCGCCTCGGGCGGCCGCTCGGCACTCGCCGGCAAGGTGCTGCGCGACATGGGCTTCGCCGACGTCCACAATCTCGGCGGCTTCCGCGACGCGGTCGCGGGCGGGCTCGAGAGCGAGCCGGCCTGAGCTACTCGCGGCCTGAGCTGCTCGCGGCGCGAGCTACTTGCGGGCCGTCCCCAGCGCCCCCAGCCGGTTCAGCATCAGCACGAGCACGACCGAGACGAGCACGACGAGTGCGGACACCGCCGCCATCGTCGGGTCGATGCGGTCGCTGACATAGTTGAAGATGCGGACCGGCAGGGTCTGGTGGGCGGGCCCGGCCATGAACAGCGTCACCGTGACCTCCGAGAAGGAGATCAGGAAGCAGAAGAGGAAGGCCGAGACCATGCCGCGCAGGCAGAGCGGCAGCGTCACCAGCAGGACCGCGTGGCGGCGGCGCGCGCCGAGGCTCATCGCCGCCCATTCGAGTTCCGGCCCCTGGCCCTCGAGGGCCGCCAGCAGGGTGCGCACCGCGAAGGGCAGCACGATCACGACATGGGCGGCGGCCAGCGCCGCGACCGACCCGTAGAGCCCGATGAGGTTGGTGAACTGCAGCATGGCGATGCCGTAGACGACGGCCGGCACGATCAGCGGCGCCGTGAAGAGCCCGAGCAGGGCCGACGAGCCGGGGGGCCGTCCGCGCACCAGCCCGTAGGCGGCGAGGAAGCCCAGCGCCGTCGCGACCAGGGCCGCGACCAGCCCGAGATGCAGGCTGAGCCAGGCGCTGTCGACGAAGGCGTCGTAGGAGAAGAGTTCCTCGTACCAGCGCAGCGAGAAGCGGCGGACCGGGACCTCGAACAGCATGGTCGGGGTGAAGGACATCCACACCACGAGCACGATGGGGGCGACGACGTAGGCCACCATCAGCAGGTTGAAGAGGGTGAGGAGCCGCCTCATCGGCCGCGCCCGGCGAAGCCGCGCCGCGTCATGCCCTGGGCCACGGTGACGAAGCCCAGCGTCACCACCAGCATCGCGACCGCCAGCGCGCCACCGAAGGGCCAGTTCAGCTCCTCGAGGTTGACCTGGTAGGCGACGAAGGAGAGGACGCGGGTGCGCGTGCCGCCGAGCAGGGCGGGGGCGGCGAAGGCCGCCATGTTCATGGTGAAGTTGATGATGGCGCCGGCCAGCAGCGCCGGCAGGGTCAGCGGCAGGGTCACCCGCAGGAAGACCTGCCACGGTCGCGCGCCCAGGGTCATCGCCGCCCAGCGCAGGTTGCCGTCGAGCCCCTTGAGCGCCGCCCAGAGCGGCAGCAGCACGAAGAGGAAGTGCCCCGGCAGCAGGCCGACGACGATGCCGGTCTCGTTCAGCATCAGGCGCAGCGGCGCGTCGATCAGGCCGAGATCCTGCAGGGCCCGGTTGACCAGCCCCTTGTTGCCGAGGATGAGGGTCCAGCCGAAGGACTTGACCACCGCATTGACGAACCACGGCGACAGGTAGACGAGAATCGCCCAGGTCTGGCCGCGCGGGCCGAGCCCGGCGAGCCACACGCCGACCGGATAGGCGAGCAGGACCGAGAAGAGCGTGATGAGGAGGCTGACCCGGAGCGTCCGCAGCAGCACCTCGCCATAGTAGGTGTCGAGGAGGCGCACGTAGTTGGCGATCGTCCAGGAATCGCGGTCGATCCCGGAGGGGGTGTTGCGGTGCAGGCTGACGACGGCGGTATCGAAGAGCGGCGCCAGGTAGACCGCCAGCATCAGCGCCAATGCCGGGCCGAGGAAGAGCCAGACCCCGCCGCCGAGCCGGACGCCCAGCGCCGCCCGGCCGGCCGCGCCCTGGGTCACGCCGCGCCCCGGGTCATGCCGCGCCCCGGGTCATGCCGCGACCGGCGCCAGGTCGGCGTCGTCCCAGGACACGGCGACGGCCTCGCCCATGCCGAACCGGCCGGAGCGGCCGGCCGGAGTCTGGGCCAGCAGCGGCCGGTCGCCGACGGCGACGCGGTAGTTCACGAGGTTGCCGAGATGGGCGACCTGGTCGATCCGTCCGACGATCGCCGGTCCGCCGCCGCCGGCGCCATGGTCGGCCACAGCCGCCAGCGACAGCCGCTCCGGCCGCAGGACCACCGTCGCCGTGCCGCCTTCCCGCCACTCGGCCAGCGCCGGTACCCGGCAGGCGCGCAGGCCGTCGAGCGCGACCTCGGCCTCGCCCCCGGAAAGCCCGGCGACCCGGCCGGTCCATTCGTTGACCGGCCCGAGGAAGCCGGCGACGAAGCGGTTGGCCGGGCGGTCGTAGAGCTCGGTCGGCGCCCCCACCTGCTCGACCCGGCCGGCGCGCATCACCGCCACCCGGTCCGAGAGCGAAAACGCCTCGTGGATGTCGTGGGTGACGAGGATGGTGGTGATGCCGAGCCGGTGCTGCAGGTCGGCGAGCTCGCTGCGCATGTCCTCGCGCAGACGGGCGTCGAGGTTGGACAGCGGCTCGTCGAGGAGCAGGAGGTCGGGCTCGATGACGATGGCGCGCGCCAGCGCGACGCGCTGCTGCTGGCCGCCCGACAGTTCCGACGGCCGCCGTCCGCCATAGCCCTCGAGCCGGACGGTGGCGAGCGCGCGCCGGATGCGGGGTTCGCGCTCGGCCCGCGGGAGGCGGCGCATGGCGAGGCCGAAGCCGACGTTCTGCGCCACCGTCATGTGCGGAAAGAGCGCGTAGTTCTGGAAGACGAGCCCGATCTGCCGTGCCCAGATCGGCGCCGCCGTGACGTCGGCGCCGCCGATCGCGATGCGGCCGCCG
Source organism: Allostella sp. (assembly GCF_041913585.1). Lineage (NCBI taxonomy): Bacteria > Pseudomonadati > Pseudomonadota > Alphaproteobacteria > Rhodospirillales > Allostellaceae > Allostella > Allostella sp. Next base: position 12,771 of record NZ_JAYSFE010000084.1, on the reverse strand, counting down.
TCAGGGTTGAGGATGCCGGCGACGAGGCGCAGGAAGGTCGTCTTGCCGCAGCCCGACGGCCCGAGCACGGTGAAGAACTCGCCGGGCCGGACCGAGACGTCGATGCCGTCGACCGCCGTCGTCGCGCCGAACCGCTTGACGAGCGCCCGGGCCTCCAGCCCCGCGGGAGTCGCACCCACCGATGTCGTCCGGGAGCGGCTGCTATTTCAGCGGCAGCACTTCGCGCTCGAAGACCTTGATCCAGTCCGCGCGCCTGGCATTGACCTCGGCATAGTCCACCCGCTGCATGTCGTTCAGCGCCGCGACCGGGATCGGGTTGGTGGTGACCTCGGCGTTCATGGTGACGTTGCCGTAGCGCTCGGCCCGGAACGTCATGACCTCCTTGGAGAGCCACCAGTTGAGGAAGGCCCGGGCGCCCTCGGGATTGGGCGCGTTCTTCATGATTCCGGCGGCGGTGCCGGTGAAGAAGAGCGGCTTCGGCACGACGTACTTCACCGGCACGCCGCGGCGCGCCATCTCCGCCGCGGAAGAGGAACTATAGAACCCGACCGCCGCCGAACCGTCCTGCAGGAACTGGCCCATGCGCGCGAAGGTCGTCGGCCACTCGACGATGCCGGGGGCGAGCTTCTTCAGCGCCTCGAAGCCGGGGCCGATCTGATGCTCGCTGCCGCCATGGACGCGCGCCAGCGTGATGAGGACGTAGAGGCCGTAGGTCGTGTTGACCGGCGGCAGGACGAGGCCGCCCTTGAATTCCGGCCGCATCAGTTCGCCCCACTCGGCCTTGGGCTCGGCCCACTTCTTCTGGGCGAAGACCTCATGGTTGTAGATGATCGCCATGACGTCGCCGTAGGTCATGATCGTGTTGGCATTGACCCGCGCGACCGGTGCCAGCTTGGCGATGTTCGGGATGTCCTTGGCGTCGAGCGGCTGGAACAGCCCCTGCTGGTCGCCGGCGAGGAAGGGCAGCAGGTCGCTCTGCACGACGTCGACCTGCGGCTTGTCCTTCTGGGCGATGGCGGCGGCGATGATCTCCGGCCCGGTCGCCTTCGGCACGAGCTGGACCGTATAGCCGGTCGCCTCGGTGAACTTCCGACCCCATCCCTCCTTCTCGAGCGTCTGCTGGACGGTGCCGCCCCAGGTCAGGAAGTAGACGGTCTTGTTCGCGCCCTGGGCGACGGCCCCGCCGGCCGCCGCAATGGCGAGGGCGGCCGCGGCGAGGCCGAGGAAGGCGGAGCGACGGATCGGACCCATGGGGCGGCTTCTCTCGGGCAGAGGAACGGGATCAGGCGGCGGCCGGAACGCGGTGGACGGTGACGCCGCCGCGCACGGCGCCGGGCTCGGTCGAGCCCCACAGCACCTCGAAGCCGGGCGGCAGCCGGCGGCTGTTCGGCACCGACAGCCAGAGGCGCATCAGCCGGCGCGCCTTGCCCGTCGTCGGGTCGTCCTCGTAGGCGGTCCGGCCGTGATAGATGACATGGTTGTTGAGGAACTGCATGTCGCCTTCGACGAAGGGCGCGTAGAGGCAGTGCTCCTCGGCCAGCTCCGCCAGCAGGTCCATGGCCTCGACCTGCGCCGGCGTCGCCCGCGGCACCTCCGGGAACTCCTGCGCCTGCTCGACGTAGGTCCGCGAATACTGGCTGGTGATCTTGCCGTCGACCATGCCGAAGACCGGCATCTTGAACCAGCGCTCGGCATGCAGCCCGTCCTCGTCCTCCGGCCGCGAGCGGTAGAAGTCCTGGAACAGGACCTCCAGCAAGTCGGGCCGGCGCCGCAGCATCTCGTTGTAAATGGTCGGGATGCTGACGAGCTTGCTGACCCCGCCCGCCATGCTGTTCTGGGCACAGAGCAGGGTGATGACGTCGCAGCGGTCGGTGTGGAAGCGCAGCGGGCCGTTCGACCGCGCCCGGGCGCGGCTCGACTTCACGCGGCCGGCCACCGGTTCGACATAGGTGCGCTCGGCATCGCCGGATTCGTCGCGCACCTCGCCGATGAGTTCGCCACGGGCATTCTGGTGCAGGAGCGTGCCGACATGCGTGCCGAAGCCCCAGAAGATGCGGCGCATGTCGTCGAGCGAGTAGCGCTCGACCGGCAGGCCGGAGATGCGGACCGCGCCGATCCCGTCCTCGAGCTCGTCCAGCAGGTCGGCGATCAGCGGCTCGAAGCCGGGCAGCGGGAAGTCCTCGCGGCGGATCGCCAGGGTCGGGATGCCGGCACGGTCGACCGCGGCCAGCGCCGACTCCAGGGTCGCGATCTGATCGGCCGACCAATGCCGGACCCAGGCGTTCGATGCCGCCAGATCCCGGCCGTACCAGGCCACCGGACCGGAAATCGCCTGCCGCGCCGCTTCTGCCATCGCTGGAACCTCCGACTGCGCCCCGGGGCGCCTCGGGGGCGGAGTCAATCACGCCACCGCGCGCCTGTCATCGCCCAATCGCGCGACCAGTCTCAGCAAATTCCGGGCCGTCGCCCGGCCGGACGGTCAGGCGTCGAGCGTCGCCCGCCGCTCCCATTCCGAGACGGAGCGGGCATAGTCGTCCCATTCCGCCATCTTGAGGCGGGCATAGCTGGCGACGACGTCCGGCCCGAAGGCGGCGCGGGCGAAGGCGCTCTTCTCGAAGAGCCGGATCGCATCGAGGAGATAGAGCGGGAGGCGGCGGACCCCCTTCACCTTGTGCCCGTCGCGATACATGTCGACGTCGAGGCGACGGCCCGGGTCGCGGCCCTGGGCGATGCCGTCGAGGCCCGCCGCCAGGATCGCCGCCTGGCCGAGATAGGGATTGACCGCCGCATCCATGAGCCGCAGCTCGAAGCGGCCCGCCTCGGGAATGCGGACCATGTGGGTGCGGTTGTTGCCGCCGTAGGTGACGGTATTCGGCGACCAGGTGGCGCCCGACCGGGTGACGGGCGCGTTCAGGCGCTTGTAGCTGTTCACGGTCGGCGCGAAGAGGGCGCAGAGGTCGGTGGCGTGGTGCAGCACGCCACCGAGGAACCGGTAGGCCACCGCCGACAGGCCGAGTTCGCCGGCGCCGTCCTCGAACAGGTTGCGCCGGCCGGCCGGGTCCCACAGCGACACGTGGGCGTGGCAGCCCGACCCGGTGAGGTTGGGAAAGGGCTTGGGCATGAAGGTGGCGCGCATCCCGTGCGCCTCGGCCAGGGTCCTGGCCATGAACTTGAAGAAGACGTGGCGGTCGGCGGTGCGGAGCGCGTCGTCGTACTCCCAGTTCATCTCGAACTGGCCGTTGGCGTCTTCGTGGTCGTTCTGGTAGGGGCCCCAGCCAAGTTCCTGCATGCCGTCGCAGATCGCCCGGATGACGTCGAACCGACGCATCAGCGCCTGCTGGTCGTAGCAGGGCTTGTCGGCGGTATCGCCGGCATCGCCGACGCCGGCGCCGTCGGGCGCGAGCAGGAAGAACTCGCACTCGACGCCGGTGCGCATGCGATATCCGAGCGCCGCCGCCTCGGCGAGCTTGCGCTTGAGGATGACGCGGGGCGCCTGTGCCAGGGGCTGGCCGCCCATCCACAGGTCGGCCGCCAGCCACGCCACGTCCTTCTTCCACGGCAGCACCATCAGGCTGGCCGGGTCGGGGACGGCGAACATGTCGGCGTCGGCCGGCGAGAGGTCGAGATGGGTGGCGAACCCGGCGAAGCCGGCGCCCGCCTTCTGCATCCCGGCGATGGCCGAGGCCGGCACCAGCTTGGCCCGGGTCGCGCCGAAGAGGTCGACATAGGCGATGAGGAAATAGGCGATCCCGCGTTCGCGCGCGATCGCCGCCAGATCGTCGTTCCCCTTGCCCGCCTTCGCCGCCTTCGCCATCGCCTGCCCCCTTGGTTGAAACGCCGGCTTCCGGATGCGATGGCCGTGCCAGCCTAGCGGCCGGGAATCCAGCCGGTGCCGGCGAGCGGCACCCCCGCCATCGCCGCCGCCTCGACGGTCAGCGCCGCCAGGTCCTCCGGCTCCAGATTGTGCAGGTGCGACTTGCCGCAGGCCCGGGCCAGGGTCTGCGCCTCCAGCACCATGGTCGAGAGATAGTTGCGCACCCGGCGGGCGGCGGCGTCGACGTCGAGCCGCTTCTCCAGCGCCGGATCCTGGGTGGCGATGCCGACCGGGCAACGGCCCGTCTGGCAATGGTGGCAGGCGCCGGGCTCGGTGCCGAGCGCGGCATAGTCGGCGACGTGGATCGGCCGGTTGCAGTCGAGCGCGATCAGCGCGGCGGTGCCGATCGAGACGGCATCGGCCCCCATGGCGAGCGCCTTGGCGACGTCGGCGCCCGAGCGGATGCCCCCCGAGACGATGAGCGGCACCTTGCGGTGCATGTCGAGTTCCTGCAGCGCCTCGACCGCCTCGCGCAGGGCCGGCAGGGTCGGGATGCCGACATGCTCGATGAAGACGTCCTGGGTGGCGCCGGTGCCGCCCTGCATGCCGTCGAGCACGATCGCGTCGGCACCCGACTTGACCGAAAGCTGGACGTCGTAGCGCGGCCGGGCGGCGGCGACCTTGACGTAGATCGGCTTCTCCCAGTCGGTGATCTCGCGCAGCTCCTGGATCTTGATCGCGAGGTCGTCGGGGCCGGTCCAGTCCGGGTGGCGGCAGGCCGAGCGCTGGTCGATACCGGCCGGCAGCGCGCGCATGGCCGCGATGCGAGGCGTGATCTTCTGGCCGAGCAGCATCCCGCCGCCGCCGGGCTTCGCCCCCTGGCCGACCACCACCTCGATCGCGTCCGCGCGCCGGAGATCGCGCGGGTTGAGCCCGTAGCGCGACGGCAGCACCTGGTAGACGAGGAGGCTCGAGGCCTCGCGCTCCTCGTCGGTCATGCCGCCGTCGCCGGTCGTGGTGGTCGTCCCCATCGCCGTCGCGGCGCGGCCGAGCGCGGTCTTGGCGGTCGCGGACAGGGCCCCGAAGCTCATGCCGGCGATGGTGATCGGGATCTTCAGGTGCAGCGGCTTCTTCGCGAAGCGCTGGCCGATGACGATGTCGGTCGCGCATTTCTCGCGATAGCCCTCGAGCGGGTAGCGCGAGATCGAGGCGCCGAGCAGGACGAGATCGTCGAAGCTGGGCAGGCGGCGCTTCGCGCCGAAGCCGCGGATCTCGTAGATGCCCTCGGCGGCGGCGCGCTGGATCTCGTGGATCGTCTCGGGCGGGAAGCTGGCCGAGCGGCGAAGGGGGGCGTGGCCGTCCATCGGGGGCGTCTCAGTAGGCGTCGGCGTGGTCGACGTGGAAGTGGTAGAGCCGTCGGGCCGAGCCGTAGCGGCGGAAGCGCGCCGGCTCGCCGGCGATGCCGGCACGGGCCAGCAGCCCGGCCACCGCCGCGCGGTCGGCATCGGTCATCGGCTGTTCCTCGCAGTCGGCGCCGAGGCTCGCCACCTCGCCCTGGACGTAGATGACCGCCTCGTAGAGCGAATCGCCGAGGTCGTGGCCGGCGTCGCCGCAGACGACGAGGCGCCCGGTCTGGGCCATGAAGGCGCTCATGTGCCCGACCGAGCCGCCGACGACGATGTCGACGCCCTTCATCGAGATGCCGCAGCGCGCCGAGGCGTCGCCCTCGATCACGACGAGGCCGCCATGGCCGGAAGCGGCGGCCGCCTGCGAGGCGTTGCCGCGCACCCGGACGCTGCCGGACATGATGTTCTCGGCGACCCCGACCCCGGCATGGCCGTCGATCACCACGTCCGCCGCCTCGTTCATGCCGGCGCAATAGTAGCCGACATGGCCGTCGACGGTGACCGAGATCGGCCGCGTCAGGCCCGCCAGCAGGGCGTGGCGGCCGCCCGGATTGACGATGGTCCAGGCGCGCTCGTTGGTGTCCGCCGGCAGGTCGTGGAGGCGCTGGTTGAGGTCGCGGACGCTCGTCTCCTCGAGGTCGACGGCGATCACGCGCGGCCCCAGGCGTAGACGGTGGCCGGTTCCGGCTCCCAGACCCGGGCCCGGCTCGCGCCCGGCAGCGGCGCGATCGCCTTCCATTCCGAGCCCATGGCGACCCAGTCGTCGGTCTCGGCCAGGATGGCGGGCTTGCAGGCGATCGGGTCGCGCAGCACCGCGAAGCCGTCGCGGGTGCCGACGGCGAAGGTGTAGAAGCCGTCGAGATCGTCGAGGCCGGCGCGCATCGCGTCCGCCAGGCTGTCGCCCTGCTGCAGGCGATGGGCGAAGTAGCCGGCCGCGACCTCGCTGTCGTTGTCGGTGTCGAAGCGGATGCCGGCGCGCGCGAGATTGCGACGCAGGCGGTTGTGGTTGGAGAGCGACCCGTTGTGGACGAGGCAGAGCTCGGCGCCGACGGCGAACGGATGGGAATGCTCGGTGGTGACGGCGCTCTCGGTCGCCATGCGGGTGTGGCCGAGCGCGTGGGTCCCGTCCATGCCGGCGAGATCGAAGCGGCGGGCGACCGCGTCCGGGCCGCCCATGTCCTTGAAGACCTCGATCGAGCGCCCGAAGCCCATCACCCGCACCTCGGGATGGTGCGCCGCGAGCCACGCCCGGGCCGGCCCCTCGGCCGCCGCACTGGTGAGCACCGCATGGTTGCCGCGCCGCTCGGCCGATGCCGTGGCGTCGAGCGCCAGGCCGAACGCGGTCGCCAGCGCGTCCCAGTGGTAGCCGGGATCGGGATGGAAGAGCGTGATCTTGACGGCGCCCTCGGGCGCCGGGCGGCGGTAGACGGCGAAGCCGGCACTGTCCGGACCGCGGTCTCCCATCTCCACCAGCATGCGCGCGAGGAGGCGGCCGAGGTCCGGCCGCAGCCCCGCATTCTTCAGGAACAGTCCGACGATTCCGCACATGGTCTTGACTGTAGGAGCGGGACCGGCGGTACCGCAATCGAAAGCAATTTAGTTTCCTGAGAGGAAACAGGCGCCGGCCGGCGCTATGGCCTGGAGGTCTGGGCCGGCCGCTCTATGATGGCCCGGACCATGGCCGACCCGTCCGCCCGCAGCTACGACATCGTCTTCTACCACCAGTTCCTCGACGCCCACCCGATGCGGCCGTCGCAGTCGCCGGCAGAGGCGGCGATGGACCCAAGGGCGATGATCCGGCTCGCCGCCGACGTCGCCCACCGCCGCTCGCCCGGCGGGCAGGTGGTGCTGGTGACGAACGCCGCCGCCGAATTCGCCCATCTGCCCCACCTCGCGGTCGAGCGCCGCGACCTCGCCGATCCGGCCCGGCTGCAGTACGACCGCACCCGCTGCTATCGCGACTACCTCGCCGCCCGCGTCGGACAGGCCGGCCGGCAGGGCGCCATATTCCTCGATACCGACGCGCTGGCGCTGCGCGAGATGGCGGGGCTGTTCGACCGGCCCTTCGACGTCGCGCTGACCTATCTCGAAGAGGCGCTGGTGCCGCCGCCGGCCCGGCTCGATCGCTGGGGCCTGCCCGACGACGGCCGCCTCAGCGCCATCAATTTCGGGGTGATGGCGGCCCGCTTCACCCCGGCCGCGGTCGGCTTCTTCGATGCCGCGCTGGCCCGCTTCGAGGCCATCGCCGGGGAAGGCGAGCGCTTCCTGGGCACCGCCCGCAACAGCTTCCGGGCCGCCGACCCGGCCGGCGGCACGCATTTCCGGATCGCCGACGTGCGGACCTGGGGCGGCGGCCAGTTCGCCCTCACCTCGCTGCTCTCGCCCTGTCTCTTCGGCACGCTGCGCGACGATTGCGAGGTCGCGGGCGCTCGCGTCCGGCTGCTGCCGTCGGCACAATGGAACTTCTCGCCGCCCGGGGGGCGGATGACGATGGAGTCCCTGGAGGGATGCTACGTCCTGCACCTCAAGGGCAGCCGCAAGACCCAGTTCCCGGCAGTCGCCGCCTGGCTCGCCTGACACCCCGCGCCGACCGAAGGATTCCCGCCGATGCGTCGCATCACCCTCGAGACCGTCATCCCGGCGCTGAAGCGCAAGGTCGGCGACTGCACCCGCACCGACCTGCTGGCGACGGCCGAGCACCAGCGCGCCCTGGAACAGGTCCATGCCGATGCGCTGGCCCGCGCCGCGCGGACCGGCTCCGCCGCCCCGCCCGAAGCCTACGAGACCGCCTGGCGAACCCACTGCCGCGCCCATGTCTATGCGGCGCTCGCCGGCGACCTGCCGCCCGATGTGCCGGCGCGCGGGCACTGGACGAAGGACGACCTCGACCGGATCTGGCAGGAAGCCTGCGCCGCGGCCGGGCTCGCACCCTGGCAGGCGCATGCGGCCACCACCCGCGAGCGCGAGGCGGCGCGCGCCCGCGAGCGCCGGGCGCAGGCCAAGGCCGAAACCCGGGCCGCGGGCGGCGAGGAACCGCCCGTCCGCCGTCGCCAGGGAGCACGCAAGGCGGGCGCGGCCAGGACCGCGGACGCAGGGCCGGCACGACGCCCGGCCGACCGTCGCCTCGACGCCCCGACAACGCCGGACCGGCGCCCCGCCCGCGGACCGACGGCCGCGGGCCGGCCGGACGCGCCGGTGCCGGCCGGGCGAGGCCGGACGGGCATCCCCCGGGGCGACGGACCGCACGCCGGCAGGCCGCGGACCGAAGCTCGGGGGGCCGAAGCTCCGGGGGCCGGCGGCCCGCGGAGCGTGAGCCCCCGGAATCAGGGTCCACGAAGCGGCGGCCCGGGAACCGGCAGCCCACGGGCCGCCGGGGCGGGCGGTGCGCGCCCGCCGAGCGCCGGCTCGAGGATCGACCGGCCAGCCGCAGACGGGCCTCGAGCCGGCCGGCCGGGAAGCGGCCGCCCGTCGGGGTTGCGGAGTGGCGGCCCCGGTGGCGACGGGCCACGGGGCGATGGGCCACGGGGCGATGGGCCACGGGGCGGCAGGCCCGGCGGCGGCAGGCCGAGCGGGGGCAGGCCGAGCGGGGGCGGGACCGGCGGTAGCGGGCCGCGCGGCGGCAGGCCGGGTGGCGGCAGGCCGGGTGGCGGCAGGCCGGGTGGCCGCGGCTGACGGGGCCGGGTCGGAACGAGGTGGAGGAATCGGACATGGCGGCGAACCCCCGGGTCGAGGACCATTATTCCAGTGTCGGCATCGCCCGGCGCATCCTCGACGCGCTGGCGGCGGCGAACGGCGCCGACGCCCCCGTCACCCCCGATGCGCTGGCGCCGCTCGACCAGTTCCACGGCCGCGGCATCCAGGCGACCCGGGAACTGGTCGAACTGCTGCGGCCGCAGGCCGGCGAGGAGATCGTCGACATCGGCTGCGGCATCGGCGGCCCGGCGCGCTGGATCGCCTGGACCTTCGGCTGCCGGATCACCGGCGTCGACCTCACCCCGGCCTTCTGCGAGGCGGCACGCGAACTCAACCGCGCCACCGGCATGGCGGATCGCGTCCGCATCCTGGAGGGCAACGCCCTCGCCCTGCCGCTGCCGGACGCCGCCTTCGACCGCGCCTATTCGCAGAACGTGGTGATGAACATCGCCGACAAGCGCGGCTTCTATGCCGAGGCGTTCCGGGTGCTGAAGCCGGGCGGCGTCGCCGCCCTCTCGAACCTGCTGGCCGGGCCGGCCGGGCCGCCGCACTTCCCGGTGCCGTGGGCCGAGGGGCCGTCGACCAGCTTCCTCTCGACCGAGGCCGATACCCGCGCCGACATCCTGGCGGCCGGGTTCGAGATTCTCTCCTTCCGCGACACCGCCGCCGAGACGGTGCCGAAGCAGAGCGCCATCCGCCGCAAGCTGGAGGCCGAGGGCATGCCGCCGCTCAGCCTCCGGGTGCTGATGGGCGAGCGCATGCGCGACCTCACCGTGAATTCGATCCGCAGCCTCGAGGAGGGACGCGCCGTCCCCGTCGAGATCCTGCTGCGCCGGCCCGCCTAGCAGGCTCGCGGTTCCGCGGCCGACCGTTCGCCCGTACTATGCCCGGCCGAAGCGCCCATCGTCGTGGCGCGGCCAAATTCGGGGAAACGCCATGAAGCGACCACACGCGATGCTGGCCCTGGCCGGCGTCCTCCTGGCCCTCCTGCCCGGCACCGGGGGTGCGCAGGCGCCGGCCGACTGGCCGGCCAGGCCGGTCACGATGGTGGTGCCCTATCCGCCGGGCGGGGTGAACGACCTCGTCGCCCGTGCCGTCGCCGACCGCATGACGCAGACGCTGGGCAAGCCCGTGGTCATCGCCAACCGTGCCGGCGCCGCCACCACCGTCGCCTCCAACTTCGCCGCCAAGGCGGCGCCGGACGGCTACACCATCTATGCTGCCGGCACCTCGCTGGTCATCAATCCGACGCTGCAGGGCAACGTCCAGTACGATGCCAAGCGCGACTTCCGGCCGCTGTCGCTGATGTCGGTCACCCCCTTCGTCCTGCACGTCCACCCGGCCCTGCCGGTCCGGGACCTGGCGGGGCTGGTCGCCCACGCGCGCGCCAACCCCGACAAGCTCAACATCGCCAGTTCCGGCATCGGCGCCACCAACCACATGGCGGCCGAGCTGCTGAAGGACGCCGCGCAGATCCGCCTCGTCCACGTCCCCTACAAGGGCGGCGCCCAGGCCGGCCAGGACGTCGCCGCCGGCAACGCCCAGATGATGTTCTCGGCCGTGATCGAGGCCATGCCCCTCATCGAAGGCAAGCTGACGCGGGCGATCGCGGTGTCCAGCAACCGGCGCTCGCCGGCCCTTCCCGACCTGCCGACCATCGAGGAGGCGGGCGGACCCAAGGGCTTCAACGTCGTCTTCTGGCAGGCCATGGTGGTGCCGGCCGCCACCCCGCAGCCGATCGTCGACAAGCTCTATGCCGCCATCCGCAAGGCGGTCGACGATCCCGAACTCAAGGCGCAGTTCGCCCGGCAGGGCGTCGAGCTGCGCGGATCGTCGCCGGACGAACTGGCGGCGCTGATCGACCGCGAGGAGAAGGTGTGGAGCACCCTCATCCGCGAGAAGGGCATCAAGGCCGAGTGAGCGGCCGGAGCGAGGAGAACGGAGTGACCATGCAACTGGAGTTCGGCGGCAAGCGCGTCCTGGTCGCGGGCGGCAGCCGCGGCATCGGGCGATCGATCGCGCTCGGCTTCGCGGCGGCCGGCGCCGATGTCGCCATCTGCGCCCGCGGGGCGGAGACCCTGGAGAAGACCCGGCAGGAGATCGCCGGCCACGGCGGCAAGGCCCATGCCTTCGCCTGCGACCTCGCCGACGGCCCGGCCGTCAAGCGCTGGGTCGCCGATGCGGCGGCGGCGCTGGGCGGCGTCGACATCCTGGTCAACAACGCCTCCGGCTTCGGCTCGACCGACGACGAGGAGGGCTGGGCCAAGGGCCTCGCCGTCGACGTCATGGCGACGGTCCGCGCCTCGCATGCCGCCATCCCGCTGATCGCCGAAGCGGGCGGCGGGGCGATCGTCAACATCTCGTCGATCTCCGGCTACCACGCCTCGACCCGCTCGGCGCCCTATGCCGCGGTCAAGGCGGCGGTCATCCAGTACACGACCAGCCAGGCGCTGATGCTGGCGCCCAAGGGAATCCGGGTGAACTGCGTGGCCCCCGGCTCGATCGAGTTCCCCGGCGGCTCGTGGGAGCGGCGGCGCCTCGCCGGCGAGGCGCTCTATGCCAGCGTGCTCGGCAAGATCCCGTTCGGCCGCCTCGGCCGGCCGGAGGAAGTGGCGAACGTCGTCATGTTCCTCGCCTCGCCGCTCGCCCAGTGGGTGACCGGCCAGACGATCTGCGTCGACGGCGGCCAACTCCTGAGCTGACCCGCCGGTGAAGGCGGCGGCGACGGCGGCGAAATGCAGCGCCGCCGCCGCCAGCACCAGCGCGTGCCAGATGGCATTGTGGAACGGCACCCGGTGGGCATGGTGGACGGCAGCGCCCAGGGTGTAGACCGCGCCGCCGGCCACCAGCAGCCCCAGGACGGTGCCCGGCAGCCCGTCCGCCATCGGCCCCAGCAGGGGCAGCAGCATCCAGCCCTGGACCAGGTAGAGCGCGGTGCCGAGGCGCTCGTACCGGCGCGGCGCCGCGAGCTTGAGCGCGATGCCGGCCACGGCCGTCGCCCACACCGCGACGCACAGGCCGGGGCCCCAGGGCGGGGCGACGAGGTTGACGGCGAACGGGGTGTAGCTGCCGGCGATCATGACGTAGATCGCCGCGTGGTCGAGGCGGCGCAGACGCTCCTTGGCATGTCCGGCGGGCGTGAGGTTGTACGCCGCCGAGGCGGCGACCATCAGCACCAGCCCGAAGCAGTAGACGGCGACGCTGGCGGTGGCGACGGCATCGCCCACGCCCGCCACCGCCGACAGGAGGACGATGCTGGCGACCGGCGCCGCCGCCACGCCGATCCCGTGGACGAGGGCGTCGAGGCGCCGTTCCGTCGGCGAATAGTCCGGGAAGCGCGACCGTCCGGCGGGGTCCATGACGCATCCTATCCGGACGGCCACGGCAGCGCTCGGATTGCGCCCGCCGCCGGCGCTATAGTGGCGGCGCCGAGACGCCGAACGACCCGCGAGGACGACCGATGCCAGCCGACCAGGGCGCGACACGCACCCAGTATTTCGAGACGACCGACTATCCCCTGGAACTCGGCGGCCGCCTGCCCAAGGTACGGATCGCCTACGAGGCCTATGGCAAGCTGGCGCCCGACGGCCGCAACGCCCTGCTCCTGACCCACGGCTTCACCTCGAGCCACCATGCCGCCGGCCGCAACCCCGAGAACGGCAACCAGCCCGGCTGGTGGAATGGCCTCGTCGGCCCCGGCAAGGCGATCGACACCGACCGCCTCTTCGTCGTCGCCTCGAACATGCTGGGCTCGTCCTACGGCTCGACCAACGCCCGGGACCTCGACCCCGCGACCGGCCAGCCCTACGGCCCGACCTTCCCCGACATCACCGTCTCCGACATCGTCGGCGTGCAGCG
>NZ_JAYSFE010000083.1:0-21571 GCF_041913585.1 Allostella sp. | reverse complement strand
TGCTCGAACCGCTCGGGCTCGGCGCCGGGCTGGGGGAAGACCAGCTTCAGCTCGTGCCCGGCGGTGATCGCGAGCGGGTTGCCGGCCTTGGGACTGACGCAGATCCAGTCGAGGCCGGGCGGCGGCGCGATCGTGCCGTTGGTCTCGACGCTGATCTCGAAGCGCTCGGCATGGAGCGCCGCGACCAGGGCCGCGTCGACCTGCAGCAGCGGCTCGCCGCCGGTCAGGACGACCATCCGCCGGTCGGGACCGGAATGGGGCCAGCAGCGCCGCACGGCGGCCGCCAGTTCGTCGGCGTCGGCGAAGCGCCCGCCGCCCGGGCCGTCGGTGCCGACGAAGTCCGTGTCGCAGAAGCGGCAGGCCGCCGCAGCCCGGTCGCCCTCACGGCCGGACCACAGGTTGCAGCCGGCGAAGCGGCAGAAGACCGCCGCCCGGCCGGCATTCCGGCCCTCGCCCTGCAGGGTGTAGAAGATTTCCTTGACCGCGTAGGCCATGGGCGGCTCAGGCCGCGCGACGATGTGCCGGCACCGCCGGCTTCAAGCACGCCGCGGCCGCCGCCTCAACCCCCATCGTGCGGGCCGGCGGGAAACGCCGCGGCCCCGCCCTGGAGATAGGCCACCACCATGTCGGCGATCAGGGTCTCGTAGGCGGCGATGCGCGCCTCCTCGCCGAGATCGACCTGGAGCACGGTGCCGAGGGTGTAGCGGTTCGACTGGTAGAAATAGCCGAGGCCGGACAGCGCCACGTAGAAGCCCACCGGCTCGACGTCGGTGCGGAACACGCCCTGCTCGCGCCCGGCCGCCACCAGCCGCTCGATCGCCGCCAGCAGCGGGTTGTAGAGGGCGGGGATGCCCTTGGCGCCGCGGATGTGACGGGCGCGGTGGAGATTCTCCTCGTTCATCAGGCGGATGATCCACGGCATCTCGCGAAAGCCGCGGAAGGTGTCGACGACGAGGCGTCGCATGCCCTCGACGGGCCCCAGCCCCTCCAGCTGCGTCTCGTTCTGGCGCTGTCGCAGGCTTTCGTACATGCGCTGCTGCACCGCCAGGTAGAGCCCTTCCTTGTTGCCGAAATGGTGGAAGACGAGCCCCTTGGCGACGCCCGAGCGCCGGGCGATCGCCTCGATCCGGCCGCCGGAATAGCCGTTGGCCGCGAATTCGCGAAGGGCCGCATTCAGGATCTTCTCGCGCGCCCGCGCCGGATCGCGGCCGGTGCGGACGGGGGCGGATTTCGGCCGTTGACGAGTCGCCATGGTTGCGTCCAGCATATGCGCCTGACTGACCAGTCGGTCAACATGGCCGGTCGGCCAACGTCGCCGGTCGATCGACACGGAGGATGGGGCGGGGAGATGGCGCCAGATCACGGGCCCGACATCGGCGCTGCGGGCGCCCCGGCCGCGGATGCCCGCATCGGCGTCGATGTCGGCGGGACCTTCACCGACGTCGTCCTGGCGCTGGCCGACGGCCGCATCGTCCTCAACAAGACGACGACCACGCCCCGCGACCCCGGCGAGGGCGTCGTCGCCGGCATCGCCGCCGTCCTGGCGGAGGCCGGGCTCGACCCGGCGCGGGTCGCCGAGATCGTCCACGGCACCACCGTCGCCTCGAACACGATTCTGCAGAAGGTCGGCGCCCGCACCGGCCTCCTGACCACCGCCGGCTTCCGCGACGTGCTGGAGATCGGCCGCATCCGCACCCCCGGCATGTTCGACCTGCGCTGGCGGAAGCCGGACCCGCTGGTGCCGCGGCGCTGGCGGCTCGAGGTCGCCGGGCGGATCGCCGCCGACGGCAGCGTCGTCACCCCGCTCGACGAGGCGGGCGTCCGCGCGGCCGCCGCGCGCTTCCGCGCCGAGGGCGTCGAGGCGGTCGCCGTCTGCTTCCTCCACAGCTATGTCGAGCCGGCGCACGAGCGCCGCGCCGCCGAGATCCTGCGCACCGAGGCGCCGGAGATCCTGGTCACCGCGTCCTGCGAGGTGCTGCCCGAGATCAAGGAGTACGAGCGCACCTCGACCGCGGTCGTGAACGCCTACCTCCTGCCGGCGATGCGGGTCTATCTCGACCGGCTGACGGCCCGGCTGGCCGAGCGCGGCATCGCCGCGCCGGTGCAGGTGATGGCGTCCAACGGCGGCATGGTCGGGATCGCGACCGCCGGCAGCAAGCCCGTCTTCGCGGTCGGCTCCGGCCCGGCCGGCGGCGTCACCGGCGCGGCCCGAATCGGCAATGCGGTGGGCGCCCCCGACCTCATCGTCTTCGACATGGGCGGCACCACCGCCAAGGCCTCGATCATCGAGGGCGGCCTGCCGTCGCTCGTCACCGAATACGAGTTCCGCGACGGCATCAGTTCGCCCAGCCGCTTCATCAAGGGCGGCGGCTACATGCTGAAGGTGCCGGCGATCGACATCGCCGAGGTCGGTTCGGGCGGCGGCTCGATCGCCCGCATCGACGCCGGCGGCCTGCTCGTCGTCGGGCCGGAGAGCGCCGGCGGCGATCCGGGCCCGGCCTGCTACGGCCGCGGCAATCGCCGGCCGACGGTGACCGACGCCAACATGGCGCTCGGCCTCCTCAACCCGAAGGCGCTGGCGGGTGGCAGCCTCGCCGTCGACCCCGAACGGTCGCGGGCGGCGATCGCGGCCGAAATCGCGACGCCGCTCGGCATCGACGTGACCGCCGCCGCCCACGGCATCCGCCAGGTCGCCAATGTCAACATGGCGCGGGCCATCCGCGCCGTCACCGTCGAGCGCGGCCGCGATCCGCGCGACATGGCGCTGATGGCCTTCGGCGGCGGCGGGCCGCTGCACGCCGTCGACGTCGCCCGCCTGCTCGGCATCCGCCGCGTCCTCGTCAGCCCGGTCGCCGGCGTCTTCTCCGCCGCCGGGATGCTGGCGGCCGAGGCCGAGCACAGCTTCGTGCGCGCCGTCCTCGCCCCGCTGGCGACGGTGTCCGAAGCGGCGCTCGACGCCGCCCGTGCGGCGCTGGCGGCCGAGGGGCGCCATGCGCTGGCGACCGAGGGCTATGGCGGCGAGGCGGCGTCCCTGCGGTTCGCGGCCGACCTGCGCTATCTCGGACAGTCCTCGGAACTGACGGTGCCGGTGGCCGGGTCGCTCGATGCCGACGGGCGCCAGCGCCTCGCCCAGGCCTTCCACCGCCTCTATGCCGAGACCTTCGGCTACAGCGCCGACGAGCCGGTCGAACTCGTCAACCTGCGCGTGACCGCGGTCGGCACGGCCGCGACCCGCATCGACTTCGCCGCCCTCGACCTCGACCCGGCGGCGCTCGCCGGCGGCAGCGGCACCCGCATGGTCTCCTTCGAGCGCGACCGGCCGGCCGTCGCGGCGCGGCTGGCGCCGCGGGCGGCGATCGCCGAGGGGCCGGTCGCCGGTCCGGCGATCATCGAATCCTACGACACGACGATCGTCGTGCCGCCCGGCTGCACCGCGCGCGCCGCCGAGGCCGGCTGCATCGCCATCGACCTCGAGACCGCGTGAGGCCCGCCATGCCGCAGGACGTCCGCCCCACCGGGAACGAGCTCGACCCGATCACCTTCGCCGTCGTCAAGAACGCGATGGACGCGATCGTCGACGAGGTCGCCTACACCGTGATCCGCACCGCCAAGTCCGAGATCGTCCGCGACGTCATGGACTATTCGGCGGCGATCTGCGACGCCAAGGGCGAGATGGTCGCCCAGGCCAAGACCATCGCCCAGCATCTCGGCGCCATTCCCGAGGCGATGCGCTCGGTGCAGGCGAAATGGGCGGGCCGGGTGGCGCCGGGCGACGCCATCATCCTCAACGACCCCTACCTGGGCGGGATGCACCTGCCCGACATCTTCATGTTCCACCCGGTCTTCCACGACGGCGAAATCCTGGCGTGGGTCGTGGTCATCTGCCACCACACCGACGTCGGCGGCCGGGTGCCGGGATCGAACGCCGCGGATTCGACCGAGATCTTCCAGGAGGGGCTGCGGCTGCCGCCGGTCAAGCTGTTCGAGGGCGGCCGCATCAACGAGACGCTGGAAGCCCTCATCGCGATCAACGTGCGGGTCCCGGACCGGGTGCTGGGCGACCTCAACGCCCAGCACGCCGCCTGCCAGGTCGGCGCGCGCGAAATCCAGCGGATGATCGGCCGCTATGGCGCCGCGGGCTTTCAGGGCTACCTCGCCGCCCTCCTCGACTATGCGGAGCGGATGACACGCGAGGAAATCCGCACCTGGCCCGACGGCACCTACCGCTTCACCGACCATATCGACAGCGACGGGCTGAGCGACGCGCCGGTCGTGCTTCAGGTCGCGATCACGGTCGCGGGCGACCAGCTGACGGTCGATTGGACGGGGTCGTCGCCGCAGGTCCGCGCCGCCATCAACTCGACCCTCTCCTACACCAAGTCCAACACCTTCCTCTCGGTGCGCTGTGCGCTCAAGGGCGACATCCCCAACAATGCCGGCGTCTTCCGCGCCGTCGCGGTGACGGCGCCCGAGGGCAGCGTGCTGAACCCGCTGCCGCCCGCCGCCGTCGCCGCCCGGGCGCTGACCGGCTATCGCGTCATGGATGCGATGTTCGGCGCCCTCGCCCAGATCGTGCCCGACGTGATGCCGGCGGCCGGCGAGGGCGGCAACACGGTCGTCTGCATCGCCGGCCGGCGGCCCGACCGCCAGCCCTTCATCGTCGTCGACATGATCAGCGGCTGCTGGGGCGGCCGCCCCGACCAGGACGGCATCGACGCCATCACCAACCCGTCGCAGAACCTGTCGAACGCGCCGATCGAGGTGATGGAGCGCACCCACCCGGTGCGCATCGAGAGCTATGCGCTGGTCCAGGACAGCTGCGGCGCCGGGCGCTGGCGCGGCGGCCTCGGCCTCGAGCGCTCCTACCGCCTGCTCGCCGACGAGGCGGTGCTGCAGCTGCGCGCCGACCGCGTGCGCTTCGCCCCCTACGGGCTGGCGGGCGGCGGCGAGGGCGGCCGCGCCGGCAACTGGCTGGGCGACGGCGCGGACCGCCGCGTGCTGCCCGGCAAGGTGACGATGGAGATGCGCCGCGGGGAACTTCTGACCCACCACCAGGCGGGCGGCGGCGGCCATGGCGACCCCTTCGCCCGCGACCCGCAGCTGGTCGCGGCCGACGCCTGGAACGGCAAGATCAGCGCGGCCTATGCCCGCGAGCGGCACGGCGGCGCCGTCGACGCCGCCACTGGCATGGTCGATGCTGCGGAGACTGCCCGGCTGCGCGCGGCACGGGTAGGCTGAGCGGACGATCGAACGCGGACGCCAATGACCAACCGGGAGAACAGGGCATGACGAGATCGAGCATCCTGCGGCGCACCCTGCTGGCCGCCGCCGCCACCCTGGCGCCGTTCGCGGCGCTGGCCCAGGACAAGCTCACGGTGCGCATGGACTTCGCGCCCTGGGGCATCCAGGCCGGCATGCACCTGGCCGAGGTCAAGGGCTGGTTCAAGGAGGCGAACCTCGCCGTCGAGGTGCAGGACGGGCGCGGCAGCGGCAACACCCTGCAGCTCGTCAATGCCGGCCAGGTCGATGTCGGCCAGATCCAGCTCGGCCTGCTCGCCCAGGCGCGCGAGAACGGCGCCACCGTCAAGTCCTTCGCCGGCTTCGACCGCCGCACCGACCTCGTGGTGCTGGTCGACCGCGAGAGCACGATCCGCAAGGTCGAGGACTTCAAGGGCAAGACGCTGGTGGTCTTCGCCGCCAGCCCGTGGGCGCCGCTCATCGACCTCTACCTGAAGAAGGGCGGTCTCGACCGCTCGACCGTCAACGTCACCTTCGTCGACCCGGCCGCGCTCTGGGGCACCTACACCGCCAAGCGCGCCGACGGGCTGATGTCGACCATCGGCTCGGCGCTGCCGGTCGCCGAAAAACCGCGGCCGAGCCATCCGGTGCTGGCCGAGGATGTCGGCATCGCCTTTCCGAGCTACGGCCTGATCGCCACCGAGGCGACGCTGAAGTCGAAGGCGGATGCCCTGAAGCGCCTCGTCGCCACCCAGCAGCGGGCCTGGGCCCACATGCGCGACGGCGGCATCGAGGACGGCGTCCAGGCGATGCTGAAGCAGCGGCCCGACGCCCGCCTCGACCCGGTGGTGCAGCGCGAGCAGATCCGGCTGACCATCGAGTTCTTCGACACGCCCGCGACCAAGGGCAAGCCGATCGGCTGGCAGGCCGAGGAGGACTGGAAGAAGCATGTCGACATGATGGTCCAGGCCGGCGCCCTGAAGGCGGCGGTCAAGACCTCCGACCTCTACACCAACGACCTGATCCAGTAGGCGCATGGTCGCCTGCGTCGAGATCCGCGCGGCCGGCAAGACCTACGGGTCGGCCCGCGGGCCGGTCACGGCCCTCTCCGAGGTGTCGCTGGACGTGGCCGAGGGGGAGTTCCTCTCCCTCCTCGGCCCGTCCGGGTGCGGCAAGAGCACGCTGCTCAAGTGCATCTCGGGACTGGAGGCGCCGAGCGGCGGCGAAATCCGCGTCCGCGGCCAGCGCCTCGCCGGCCCGCCCAGGGGTCTCGGCATGGTCTTCCAGCGCGACGTCCTGCTCGACTGGCGGACGATCCTGCAGAACGTCCTCATCACCGCCGAGTTCCAGGGCCGGCCATCGGCCGAGGTCGTCGACCGCGCCCGCGCGCTGCTGGAGCGGTTCGGCCTCGGCGCCTTCCAGGACCGGCACCCCTGGGAACTGTCGGGCGGCATGCGCCAGCGCGCCTCGATCTGCCGGGCGCTCCTCTGCGAGCCCGAGATCCTGCTGATGGACGAGCCCTTCGGGGCGCTCGACGCGATGACGCGCGACGACCTCAACGTCGAGCTCACCCGCATCTGGCAGGCGGCGCGGCGGACCGTGATCTTCGTCACCCATTCGATCGCCGAGGCGGTCTATCTCTCCGACCGGGTGGCGATGATGTCGACCGGCCCCGGCCGCATCGTCGAGATCGTGCCGATCGACCTGCCGCGGCCGCGGCCGCTGTCGATCCGCGAGACGCCGGAATTCGCCCGGCACGTCGCCCATATCCGCGGCCTCTTCGCCGCCCTCGGCATCGTCAAGGAGTAGCGGCCATGCTGGGGATCTGGCCATGATGGGCATGTGGTCCGGCTCGGCGGGCCTCCGCGGCACCCTGGCCGTGCTGATCGCGGTCGTGCTCGCCTGGGAGGGCGCGGTCTGGCTCTTCCAGCCGCCCGTCATCATCCTGCCGCCGCCTTCCCGGATCTGGGTCGACTTCCTCGAGGCGCCGTCCTACTTCCTGCGCCACACTTGGTACACGACCTCGACGACCCTGGCGGGGTTCGCGCTGTCGGTCGTGCTGGGCGTTGGGCTCGCCGTCGCGATCGTCAACTCGCGGCTGCTCGAGCGCATCATCTACACCGTGCTGGTCGCCCTCAACAGCCTGCCCAAGGTGGCGCTGGCGCCGCTCTTCGTCATCTGGATGGGGACCGGCATCGAGCCCAAGATCGCGATCGCGGTCATGCTCGCGATCTTCTCCATCGTCGTCGACACGGTGCTGGGGCTGCGCTCGGTCGACCCCGACGCGATCGCGCTCGCCCGCGTCAACCACGCGAGCCCGCTCAAGATCCTGGTCAAGATCCGCTTCCCCAATGCGCTGCCCAGCCTCTTCGTCGGCATGAAGATCGCGATCTCCTTCGCGCTGGTCGGCGCCATCGTCGGCGAGTTCGTGGCGGGATCGGCCGGGCTCGGCTTCGTGATCCTGACCGCCCAGGGCCAGTTCGACACCTCGCGGGTCTTCGTCGCGCTGGTGCTGCTCGGCGTCCTCGGCACGCTGCTCTTCTACATCGTCGAGGCGGTCGAGCGGCTCGTCCTGCCCTGGCACGTCTCCCAGCGCGCGGTCGCCGGGCCCGGAGGGCACTGAACGCCGCCGGGGGGGAACCTTCCCGCCCGCCTCCGGTTCCACCCGGGACAGGAGGCGGGCGAATGCAGCCGAGAATCACGCACACACCGGACGGTGCCCGTTGACGGGCGCCGTGCTGCAACTGCCGCGACGGCCGCGCCCGGAGCCGGCGGCGGACCCGGCCGCGCGCTACCATGCCGTCCGTGCCGCCACCGAGCGCCTGGCCGAGCCGCTCGGCCCCGAGGACCAGTCGGTGCAGTCGATGCCGGACGCGAGCCCGGCGAAGTGGCACCGCGCCCACACGACCTGGTTCTTCGAGACCTTCGTGCTGGCCCGCTTCCTCCCCGGCTACCGGCCCTTCGACCCGGCCTTCGCCTATCTCTTCAACTCCTACTACGAGGCGGTCGGGCCACGGCATCCGCGGCCGGCACGCGGTCTGCTGACGCGGCCGACGGTGGCCGAGGTCGCCCGCTACCGGGCCCATGTCGATGCCGCCATGGCCGACCTGCTGCCGCACCCGCCCGCCGAGGCCGCGGCGCTGGTGGAACTCGGCCTCCACCATGAACAGCAGCATCAGGAACTGCTGCTGACCGACATCAAGCACGCCTTCGCCCAGAACCCGCTCGACCCCGTCTACGTCGCGGCACCGGCGCCGCCGCACGCCGAAGCGCCGCCGATCGACTGGCTCGACCTCGAGGGCGGGATCGTCGCGATCGGCCATGACGGACCGGCCTTCGGCTTCGACAACGAGGGGCCGCACCATCGGGCCCTGGTCCCCGACTTCCGCATCGCCAGCCGCCCGGTCAGCACCGCGGAGTATCTCGCCTTCGTCGAGGATGGCGGCTACCGCGAGCCGCGCCACTGGATGTCCGAGGGCTGGGCGCTCGTCCAGGCGCGCGGCTGGGAGGCGCCGGCCTACTGGCGCCGCGACGGCCGCTCCTGGACCGCCTACACCCTGCATGGCCGGCGGCCGCTGGCGCCGGGCGAACCGGTCTGCCATGTCAGCTGGTACGAGGCTGCGGCCTATGCCGCCTGGGCCGGCCGGCGCCTGCCGACCGAGTTCGAATGGGAGACGGCCGCCCTCGCCGCCGGCCATGCCGACCTCGCCGCCGACCGGGTGCGGCCGCATCCCCGCGCGGTGGGGCAGGGCTTCGTCCAGGACGTCTGGGAATGGACCGGCAGCGCCTACCTGCCCTACCCGGGCTTCCGGCCGGCCGCGGGGGCGGTCGGCGAATACAACGGCAAGTTCATGACCAACCAGATGGTGCTGCGCGGCCGCTCCTGCGCCACGCCGCCGGGGCACGAGCGCCCGACCTATCGCAACTTCTTCCCGCCGGACGCGCGCTGGCAGTTCGGCGGCTTCCGGCTGGCGGAGGATGCATGACCGCGCGGACCGACATGCTGCGGCTCCACGACCTGGAGCCGACGACCGGGGAGTTCCGGCGGGCGGTGATCGACGGGCTCGGCGCCACGCCCAAGACCCTGCCCTGCAAGTTCCTCTACGACGGCGAGGGATCGCGTCTCTTCGAGGCGATCTGCGACCTGCCGGAATACTACCCGACCCGCACCGAGCTCGCGATCCTGGGCGACCGGGCACCGGAGATGGCGGCCGAAATCGGCTCCCGGGCGGGCATCGTCGAGTTCGGCTCCGGCGCCGGCATCAAGATCCGGCTGCTCCTGGCGGCCCTGGATGCGCCCGCCGCCTACATCCCCGTCGACATCTCGCGCGAGGCCCTCGTCGCCGCCGCCCGGGCGCTGGCGGCGGACTTCCCCGGGCTGCACATCGCGCCCGTCTGCGCCGACTATACCCGGCCGTTCGCCCTGCCGGCGATCGGCGGGCGGATGCCGGAGACGATGGCGGGCTTCTTCCCCGGATCGACCATCGGCAACTTCGCGCCGTCCGAGGCGGTCGCCTTCCTCGCCCGCGCCCGCCGCCTGCTCGGCGCCGGCGCCGTCATGCTGGTCGGCGCCGACCTGCCCAAGGACCGGGCGGTGCTGGAGGCCGCCTACGACGACGCGGCCGGGGTCACCGCCGCCTTCAACCGCAATCTCCTGGTGCGGATGCGCCGGGAACTCGGCGCCGAGCTCGACCTCGACGGCTTCCGCCACGAGGCGCGCTGGTGCCCGCGGCACCGGCGGGTCGAGATGCATCTCGTCAGCCTGTCGCGGCAGGAAATCCGGCTCGGCGCGCACCGTTTCCCCTTCGAGCGCGGCGAGACGATCCACACCGAGAGCTCCCACAAGTACGCGGTGCCGGAGTTCCGGGCGCTCGCCGGCCGCAGCGGCTGGCTGCCGGCCCGCACCTGGACCGATGCCGGCGATCGGTTCGCGGTGCATCTGCTGCGCACGGGTTGATCGCCTCCCCATGGATTTCCCGCCGGCAGGGTGGTTTCCTCCAGGTGCCTGACGGCACCCGGAGGAAACCCCAGATGCGACCACTCGTCGGACTTGCCGCCCTCGCGCTCGGCGCAGGACTCGCCTTCCCCGCCCTGGCGGCCGACCCGCCGCTACCGCCCGCCGTGCCCGAGGCGGTCGGCATGTCGGGCGAGCGCCTCGGCCGGATCGCGGCGGTCCTCCAGGCCGACATCGCCGCCGGCCGCATCCCGGGCGCGGTCGTCGCCGTCGCCCGGCGCGGCCGGCTCGCCTACTACGAGGCGTTCGGCTTCCGCGACAAGGAGGCCGGCGTCGCCATGACGAAGGACACGATCTTCGCCATCGCCTCGATGACGAAGCCGATGACCTCGGTCGCCATGATGATGCTGAACGAGGAGGGCCGTCTCTTCGTCAGCGATCCGATCGGCCGCTATCATCCGGCACTGGCGAAGATGCCGGTCGCCATCCTCAGGACCGGCGCCGACGGGCAGCCCGCCTTCGACACCGAGCCGGCGAAACGGGCGATGACCCTGCAGGATCTGCTGCGCCACACCTCGGGCCTGACCTATGGCGGGCGCGGCAGCACCGCCGTCCACAAGATCTATCCCGCCTCCTCCGGCTTCTCGGGCACCAACCTGACCAGCGCCGAGTTCGTCGAGAAGCTCGCCTCGGTGCCGCTGCTCTACCAGCCGGGCACGCGCTGGGAGTACGGCCTGTCCACCGACGTCGTCGGCACCGTCGTCGAGAAGGTGTCCGGCCAGAGCCTCGGCGCCTTCCTCCAGGAGCGGCTGTGGACGCCGCTCGGCATGGCCGACACCAGCTTCACGATCCCGGCCGGCAAGCACGACCGCTTCGCCCGGGCGCTGCCGAACGATCCCGACACCGGCCGGCCGCAGACCGTCCTCGACCTGCGCAAGCCCCTGAAGATGGAGTGCGGCGGCGGCTGCGCCGCCTCGACCGCCGGCGACTACATCCGGTTCGCGCAGATGCTGCTCGACCGCGGCCAGTTCCAGGGCCGGCGGCTGCTGGCGCCGAAGACGGTCGACTTCATGACCGCCGACCACATGGGGGCCGCCGATCGGCAGAGCCTGGCGCCCGGCTACGGCTTCGGCCTCGGCTTCACGGTGCGGCTGGAGACGGGCGTCGCCGGGGTCACGGGCTCGCCCGGCGACTACAACTGGGGCGGCGCCTACGGCACCTGGTTCTGGATCGACCCCAGGGAGCAGATGACGACGGTCTTCATGGCCCACGCGCCGGGACCGACCCGTCTCCACTACCGCCGGCTGCTGACCACGCTCGTCAACCAGGCGATCGTCGACTGAACCGTCACGACTCGGCGTCGACGGCCCTCGGCGTCGCGTCGGGGGCCTCGGCGAGGGGGGTGTGGGCGTGGAGGCCGCGGCGGCGGATCGACTCCCACCCCTCCTCGGGCGTGTCCACGAGGTCGAAGAGCGAGAGATCGCCCTCGTCGATCATCCCCTCCTCGACCAGCGCCTCGAAGCGGACGACGCGCTGCCAGTAGTCGCGGCCGAACAGCACGACCGGCATGGTCGGGGCCTTGCCGGTCTGCTGCAGGGTCAGGATCTCGAACAGCTCGTCGAGCGTCCCGAAGCCGCCCGGAAACACCACGAGCGCGTTCGCGCGCATCGCGAGATGCATCTTGCGCATGGCGAAATAGTGGAAGGAGAAGGTCAGGGAGGGCGTCGACCAGGGGTTCGGCTCCTGCTCGTGCGGCAGGCCGATGTTGAAGCCGATCGACGGCGCGCCGACATCGGCCGCGCCGCGATTGGCCGCCTCCATGATGCCGGGTCCGCCGCCGGTCGCGATGACGTTGTCGCGGATGCGGTCCGGGCGCTGCGTCAGCGCGCCGCCGCGCACCGAGGCGAGGCGCGCGAAGGCACGGGCGCGCTCGTACCAGACCGCGAGCCGCGCCCGCCGCTCGGCCTTGGCGCGGGCCGCGCCCGGCGAAGCCGCCGCCAGCATCTCCTCGACCGCCTCCGGTGCCGGGATGCGCGCACTGCCGAAGACGACGATGGTCGAGCGCACCCCCCACTCGCGCAGCAGCAGGTCCGCCTTGTGGTACTCCATGGCGAAGCGGAGGCCGCGCAGTTCGTCGCGCCGCAGGAATTCGCGGTCCTCCAGCGCCGGCAGGAAGGCACGCGCGCGGCGCTGGCTGGCGTTGTCGGGGAGGTCGGCCATGCCTATGCGGCCTCGAGCGGCGCGTGGAGGCGGGTCCCCGGAACAATGACGCCGCCGCGGTCGCCGATGGCGACCGAGCCGTAGCGCTCGGCAAAGACCGGCGGCAGGGGCCGGGCGCCGGGGCAGGCCAGCCACAGGCGCAGGAGATGGCGCCGCCGTTCCGGCTCCGGCCAGTCCTCGAAGGCGGTGCGGTCGTGCAGCAGCGCGTGGTTGTGGACGAACTGCACGTCGCCCGGCCGGAACTCCATGTGGAGATGGAAGGCCGGGTCGTTGGCGAGCGCGTCGAAGAGGTCGAGCGCCTCGACATGGGCGGGCGTCAGCCGCGGCGCATCGGGAAAGCGCTGGGCGGAATCGATGTACTGGCGCTGGTAGATCACGGTCAGGTGGCCGGCGTACCAGTTGAAGACGGGGATGAGGAAGTAGGGCTTCATCCCGGCCGGCACCTCGCCGCGCCGGTCGGTCGCGATCGGCTCGAGCAGCAGGCGCAGGAGATCCGGCCGGCGTTCCCGCATCGCGTTGAAGATGGCGGATGCGCTGACCAGGGTCGAGAGGCCGCCCGAGCGCGCCGTCCGCAGGCAGAGCAGCGCCACCACGTCGCACGAATCGGTGTGGTAGGTCTGGCGCTCGCTGGTCTGGTAGATGCGCACGTTGGGATCGTCGCTGCGCAGCCCGAGGTCGCGGACATGCCCCAGCACATGGCCCTTGGCGTTCTGCGAGCGCGCCCGGCCGAGATGGGCGCCGATGCCGAAGAAGGCGGTCGCCGCCTCCCGGATCGTCCACTGGCCGGTCGGCAGGCCGCGCAGCAGGGCGAAGCCGCGCCCGTCCAGCACCTCGCGGCCGATCGCCGCCAGGCGGGGACCGAGCCGCGGCAGCGGGAAGTCGTCGCGGCCGATCGCCGCGATGTCGAACTCCGCCGCCGCCAGCCGGCGGGCCGCGGCCTCGACCTCGGCGATCTCGTCGGCCTCCAGCACGGTCAGCCAGTCGCCGCGCGCGGCCATCTCCGGCCCATGCCAGACGGCGGGGCCGTGCTGGGGCGGGGGAAGTTCGGTCATGGCGGGTGGTCCTCCCGGGCCGGGTGATATGGAGGCCGACACATTCGCGCGGACGGACGAGCGGCTGTTGGATTGCGTCACGAGCGCACGATAGGCTGTATATCTGAAGCCCCTCCCGTTCCGCCATCCCGCGAGCCCTCCATGTTCCGTCTCCTGCCGGCCCTTCTCGCGTTCCTCCTGGCCGGCCCCGCCGTCGCGCAGACCAACCCCACGCCGCCGCGCTTCGTCCCCGCCATCGTCTTCGACATCGGCGGCAAGCACGACAAGGGCTTCAACGAAGCGGGCCTGCAGGGCGCCGAGCGCTACCGGCGCGCCACCGGGACGGCCTATCGCGAGTATGAGCTGACGCTCGAATCGGACCGCGAGGCGGTGTTGCGCCAGCTCGTCGAGGAGGGTGCGACGCTCATCGTCAGCATGGGCTACGCGCAGGTGCCGGCGGTGACCGCCGCCGCCAAGGCCTTCCCCAACGTGCGCTTCGCCATCATCGACGGCGTCGTCGAGGCGCCCAACGTGCGTTCCTTCCGCTTCCGGGAGGAGGAGGGGTCCTTCCTCGCCGGCCTGCTGGCGGCGATGGCGAGCCGGACCGGCACGATCGGCTTCATCGGCGGCATGGACATTCCGGTCATCCGGGCCTTCGGCTGCGGCTATGCCCAGGGGGCGCGCTATGCGGTTCCCGAAATCCGCGTCCTCGAGGAGATGGCCGGCACGACGCCCGCGGCCTGGCTCGACCCGGAGCGCGGCAAGGCGCTGGCCGAGCGACAGATGGACGCCGGCGCCGACGTGATCTTCGCCGCCGCCGGCGCCACCGGGTTCGGGGTCCTGCAGGCGACGACCGGCCGCCACCGGCTCGGCATCGGCGTCGACAGCAACCAGAACCACCTGCATCCGGGCGCGGTGCTGACCTCGATGGTGAAGCGCGTCGACGTTGCCGTGCATCAGGCGCTGCGCAGCGCCGCCGACGGCACCTGGGCGGCCGGGACCACGGTGCTCGGGCTGAAGGAGGGCGGCGTCGGCGTCGTCATCGACGAGAACAACCGCGCCCTCATCACCCCCCGCCTGGAGGAGGCGATGAAGAAGGCGACCGACGACATCGTCGCCGGCCGCCTGGAGGTGATCGACTACCGCAAGACCGGCAAGTGCGCCGCGGAGTGACGGCTCACGCCCGGGGCTGCGTCCCCGGGCCGTAGAGGACGAGCGTCCGGACCTCGATGCTCTCACGCGGGCGGGCGTCCGCCGGGCTGGTCGGGTCGTCGAAGGCGGAATGGGCGGTGAAGCGCGCCGGCCCGTCCGTCGCCGAGTCGTAGCACTTGATGAGCAGCGCCTCGTCGGGCGCCAGCCGCGGGAAATAGTACCAGCGGTGCTCCGGCCGGTGGCGGAACTGGTAGATCTCGCCGACCCGGTCCGGATAGACGAGATCGGCCGTCACGAAGTCCTCGGCGGCCAGCGAGCGGGCGTCGCAGAAGGCGAGCGGCGACTCCTCGACCGGCGCCCGGATCGGGCGCCACAGGTTGACGAGGGCGAAGCGCTGCCCCTCCAGCACCGCCGGATCGATGCCGGCCGCCGCCAGTTCGGCCGCGGCGCGGACCGGTCCCGAGGTGGCCGTGAAGTCGTTGTGGACGCGCTTGACCGGCTCCTTCACCGCCGTCGCGCCGCCCTGGGCCCGCGGCCGCGAACGGACATTGTGGTCGAAGGCGATGACCCGCTCGGCGCCGGTGGCGGCCCAGACCTCCGCCTCGACCTCGGGATAGTAGACGGCGCGGACATGGGCCGGGTCGTCGAACTCGGTGACCGCACTCGGCCGGCGCAGCAGCTCGAAGCCCTGGCGGTCGAGGTCGAAGCGGTCGGCGAGCGGCCGGGCATCGACGATCGGCAACGGTTCGGCGACGAACGTCCCGCTCTGCACCGGCACGCCGGGCGGCGGCGGAAAGTTGTAGCGCACCGGCCGTTCCGAGCCCTGCGCAAGGTAGACGAGCGGGGCGACGATGGTCGACGTGCGGTCGATCGGCGGCTCTGCCGTCATGGGCATCCTCCTCGGGATCTCCCGGTCCCGCGTCGGATATCGGCCGCCCGGCCCGGGGTCGCAACCGAGAAACCCTGCGGGTCCGGCGATACCGGGCTTTGAAGCCCGGGGCGAGGCCGGCTACCGTCCTCCCTTCCCCGCCGCGAGGAAGGGCGAGCCCGATGAACATCCACACGCTGCTCGACCGCTACCGCGTCGACGACGGCAAGCGCTTCCGGCTGAAGGACCACGACCCCGGCGACTGCGCCGGGCTGTCGATCGAGAAGGCGGAGGCGAAGCGGCTGCTGGCGGACGGCGTCGAACGCCTGGCGAAGCTCCAGGAGGTCCTCTATGCCCAGGACCGCTGGTCGGTCCTCACCATCTTCCAGGCGATGGACGCCGCCGGCAAGGACAGCGCCATCAAGCACGTCATGTCGGGGATCAACCCGCAGGGCTGCCAGGTCCATGCCTTCAAGGTGCCGAGCGCCGAGGAGCTCGACCACGACTTCCTGTGGCGGACCACCCGCGCCCTGCCGGAGCGCGGGCGCATCGGCATCTTCAACCGCTCCTACTACGAGGAGGTGCTGGTCGTCCGCGTCCATCCCGAGCTGCTGGAGCGCCAGCAGCTCCCGCCCGACCTCGTCAGCAAGCGGATCTGGGGCCACCGCTTCGCCGCCATCCGCGCCCACGAGCAGCACCTGGCGGAGAGCGGCTATCTCGTCCTCAAGTTCTTCCTGCACCTCTCCCGGGAGGAGCAGCGCCGTCGCTTCCTCGAGCGGCTGGGCGACCCCGAGAAGCTGTGGAAGTTCTCGCTCGGCGACGTCGCCGAGCGCCGGCACTGGGACGCCTACCAGGAAGCCTACGAGGACGCGATCCGCGAGACCGCCGCCCCGCACGCGCCGTGGTTCGTGGTGCCGGCCGACCAGAAATGGTTCACCCGCCTCGTCGTCATGGCGGCCGTGGTGGACGGGCTCGAAAGCCTGAAGATGACCTATCCGACCGTGCCGCCCGAGAAGCGGGCGGAGTACGACAAGGCGCGCATCGAACTGGAACAGGAGTGAGACGCCGATGGCCCGGCTGCCCTACCGCGACCGCGAGGACCTGCCGCCCGAGCACCAGGACCTGCTGAAGCGCAACATCAACCTCTACCGCATGCTGGTCCACAGCCCGAACGCGCTGCGCCGCTTCAGCGGCCTCGGCCAGTACATCCGCTTCGACAGCAAGCTCGACCCGCGGCTGCGCGAACTGGCGATCCTGCAGGTCGGCTGGCTCACCCGCTCGAAGTACGAATTCTCCCACCACGTGCGGATCGGCCGCGACTTCGGCGTCGGCGACGACGACATCCGCGCCATGATCGCCGAGACCGAGGGCCGGCCCTCGGCCCTGGAGCCGCTGGCGAAGGCGGTGCTGCGCGCGGCGCGCGAGATGACGACCGGGCTCGCCGCCAGCGACGAGACCTTCGCCGAACTCGCCGCGGCGCTGCCGGCCGAGCACCTGACCGACCTCGTCGTCACCATCGGCTTCTACAACGCCGTCGTCCGCATCCTGGAGACGATGCAGATCGACGTCGAGGACGACTACCGGAAGTATCTCGACGAGTTCCCGCTGCCGACCGGCTGACGCGGGCGGTCGCTCAGGCGCGGCCCCAGGCGTCGGCGAAGCGGACGCAGGCGACGGGCGGCAGGCGGGCCTCGGGGGCGCTCCAACGGTCGCCGCCATCGTCGGAGATCCACAGCCCGCCGCTGGTCGAGCCGAAGGCCAGCCGCTCGCCGGTGCCGTCGACCGCCAGCGCATGGCGCCAGACGAGATCGTAGGCATGGCGCTGCGGCAGGCCCCGATCCAGCACCTCGAAGCTGGCGCCGGCGTCGCGGGTGCGGGCGACCACGACGCGGGCGTCGACGGCATAGCGGCGCTCGTCCTTGGCCGCGGGCACGAACCAGGCCGTCGCCGGGTCCTGCGGGTGGGCGACGACGGCGAAGCCGAACTTGGACGGCCGGATCGCCGTCACCTCGCGCCAGTTGGCGCCGCCATCCTCGGACCGGAAGACGCCGTTGTGGTGCTGGCACCAGACGACGTCCGGCCGGGCGGCGCAGTGGGCGATCTGGTGGATGTCCTGGGCGATCGGGTCGCCCTCCTGCCCGGGCGGCATGTACTCGTTGTGCATGCCCTGGTTGATGACGCTCCAGGTCCGGCCACCGTCCTCGGTCGCCCAGACGCCGGCGGTCGAGACCCCGAGCCGGAGACGGTCGGGGTCGCGCGGGTCGACCAGCACGGCGCTGATGCCGGGCTGCTCGCCCCCGGCGACGCCCATCCAGCGCTTGCGGTCCGGCATCCGCCACAGCGGCTCGTTGAGGGTCCAGGTCGCGCCGCCGTCGTCGGAGCGGAAGAGGCCGCCCGGCATGGTGCCGGCCCAGATGCGGCCCGGCACCCCGCCCGGCTGCAGCGACCAGATGCGCCCGAGCGTCCAGGGGTGCGGATCGTCGGCGGCGTCCTCGGGCTTGGGCGGGAAGGCCGGCGCGGCCAGTTCGCTCCACGTGCCGGCGGGATCGCGGCGCCAGAGCTTGGCCCCGAAATGGCCGAGATCGAGCGCCGCCAGCAGCGAGCCGTCCTCGCACGCCAGCACCGCCGACACGGGGTCGCCCAGGAAGTGGGTCCCGGCGATGTCCCAGCCGCGGGCGCCGCGCGCCAGTTCGAACAGGCCCTTGCGGGTCCCGACGTGAAGCCGATCTGCCATGATTTCTCCCCTGCTGGGTCAGCCGCCCGAGAGCGCTTGGAAGACGTGGATCTCGTCGTCGCGGCCGACCGGATCCGAGAGCCGCTCGCGGTCGCGGACGAGGCTGCCGTTGACGAAGACGGCGACGTGGCGGCGCAGCGCGCCCTGGTCGTCGAGAACGTAGCCGCGCAGCGCCGGACGCTCGGCGAAGACCGCCCCCAGCGCCTCGCCCAGCGTCGCGCCCGGGACGGTCGCCGAGGGCGCGGCCAGGAACCGTTCCAACGCACGGGTGAAATAGACGGTCGCCATCCGGCCGCTTCCGATCATTCCGTGATTGCCATTTATGTTGATATCAACTTAAATGGCGCATGTCAAACGACGCCGCCCTTCCCTTCCGCCTCACCATCGAGGTACGGGACGCCTGCCTCTGCCTGCATGTCCAGCGCGCCGCCCGCGCGCTCGCCCGCCGCTTCGACGAGGCGTTGCGGCCGGTCGGGCTGACGAACGGGCAGTTCTCGCTGCTGATGGCGCTGAACCGGCCGGCACCGGCGACCATGCGCGAGGTGACGGCGGTGCTGGCGATGGACCGCACGACGCTGACCGCCAACCTGAAGCCGTTGGAGCGGCGCGGCCTCGTCGCCGTCGCCGCCGACCCCGCCGACCGGCGCAGCCGCCGCCTGGCACTCACCGCCGACGGCCGGGCAGCCCTGGCGGCCGCGGTGCCGATCTGGCGCCGGGTGCACGGCACGATCGAAGACCGCCTCGCCGACCCCGACGCCCTGCGGGCGGGGCTGGTCGCCCTCGCGGGGCCGGCTACGGCAGCGGGATGAATTCCTGGTCGTCGCGATCGGGCAGCTTCATCCGCCCGGCGCGCCAGTCGGCCTTGGCCTGCTCGATCCGCTCCTTCGAGGAGGAGACGAAATTCCACTCGATGAAGCGCTCGCCCACCGGCGCGCCGCCGATGGCGATCAGGAGCGCCGGTTCGGTCGCGCGGAGGGTCGCGTCGGCGCCCGGCGCGAAGACCGCCATGCGGCCGGCGCCGAGCATCTGGCCGCCGGCCTCGACCGCGCCCCGGACGACGTAGACCGCGCGCTCGCGATGGTCCGCCGGCAGCGCGACCCGCGCGCCCGGCTCCAGTTCCCAATGGAGGTAGAAGAGCGGCGAGTGGGTGCGGACGGCCGATTCCAGGCCGAAGGCCGTGCCGGCGACGAGGCGGCCGTGGACGCCCTTCTCGGCAAAGGCCGGCAGCGCCCCGGCGTCGTAGTGGAAGAAGCCGGGATCGGTCTCCTCGTCCGCGGCCGGCAGCGCCACCCAGGCCTGAATGCCGTGCAGGTCGCCGCCCTCGGCCCGCGCCTTCTCGAAGCGCTCGGAATGGGTGATGCCGCGACCGGCGATCATCCAGTTGACCTCGCCCGGGCGGATCGGCTGCTCCGAGCCGACGCTGTCGCGGTGCATGATCTCGCCCTGGAAGAGGTAGGTGACGGTCGAGAGCCCGATATGCGGGTGCGGCCGCACGTCCATGCTGCGCGGCAGGCCCGGGGCGAACCGGGCCGGTCCCATCTGGTCGAAGAAGACGAAGGGGCCGACCATGCGTCGCCGGGCGAAGGGCAGGACGCGCCCGACCTCGAAGCCGCCGCCGATGTCCCTCCGGCGCTGGTCGATGACGATCTCGATCATGGTCGGGCTCCGGCGCACGTGGCAGGTCGATGCCAGACTACTACGCGAGGGCGTCGCGGATGGCGATCTCGACCGGCGACGGCGGCCCGTCCCCCGGCGCCGGCAGCAGCGGCGGCTGGGCCATGAAGCGCGGGCGCCGGCCGCGATGGGGTTGGGCCGCATGGACCAGGAAGGGATGGCACAGATAGACCGTCCCCGCCGGGCCGGTCGCCAGCGCCTCGGGCCGGCCGTCCGATCCGCCGAAGCCCGCGGCGGCCATCTCCCGCAGCGTCAGGCCGCCGTCCCCGGCCGGGGCGAGCAGGCGGGCCATGTCGCGGTGCGAGCCGACGCGCAGCCGCGTCGGCGCGTCGTCGGCGCCGACATCGGAAAAGAGGAACAGCATGAGGAGACGCCGGCCGCGCGATGCGACGTTGGCCCGCCAGTCCATGAAATCGGGCGCGTCCCAGCCGAAGCCGGGATCGACGTGCCAGCCGGTGTCGCCCGGATCGTCGGGCGACGGAAAGCGGATCGGGAACGTCCCCATGGCCGTGCATGGCTGCCAGCGCCCGGCGCCCGCCAGCCGGTCGAATGCCGCGCGCAGCAGGGGCCCGTCCGCTGCGGCGAGGAAGGGCGGATCGGAATACATGCCGAGCCGGACGACCGGCCGGGTCCAGCTTGCGGGATCGTCCGCGCTTTCCGGCAGGTCACGCCACAGGATGGCCCGCGCCGATGCCGCCAGTTCGCTCGAGAAGGCACCGTCGATCCGCACGTACCCGTCGCGCCGGAAGGTCTCGATCACCCGCGCAGCGCCAGCATCTGGTCGAGATAGCCGTCCGGGGCCACCGCACAGTCGATCAGCGCCGGCCCGTCGCCGGCGAGCGCCGCTTCGAGTGCCGCACGGTATTCCGCCCGGTCGGCGGCGCGATAGCCGCGGACGCCCATGCCCTCGGCCACGGCGGCGAAATCGACCGCGCCGAGCTCGACCCCGTCGCGGCGCATCTGCCGGTGGCGCTGCTTGATGTCGATGAGCGACAGCGAGCGGTCGTTGAAGACGACGACGACGATGGCGGCCCCGGTCTGCGCCGCCGTCGCCAGCTCGCCCAGCGTCATCGCGAGCCCGCCGTCGCCGGTGAAGGCGACGACCGGCCGCGCGGGCTCGGCGAGCGCGGCGCCGATCGCCGCCGGCAGCGCGAAGCCCATGGTCGAGAGCGCGTTGGAGATGAGCAGGTCGCGCGGCCGGCGGGCGGGCCACAGCGCCGTCGCGGAGAACATGTGGGCGCCGGCATCGACCGTCGCCCGCGGATCGAGGCAGAGCCCGCCCGCCACCGCCCAGGCGTCCTCGACGATCCCCGGCGGGGTCAGCGGGCCGTTGCCCCGCCACGTCAGGCGCGCCCGCATGCCGTCGCGGTGGCCGGCGATCTCCCCCGCCGTCCAGTCCGACGGGCGCGCCGGCACGAGCGCCGCCAGCGCCGCTGCGGGCGCGCCGTAGAGCCCCGCCGCCGGCTCGACATAGCGGATCGGGAAGGCGCGGCGGGCGATCTCGATCACCGGCGCCCGGTAGCGCCAGGGCTGCGGGATGAGTTCGACCGGATCGAGCCCGGCCAGCAGGATCAGGTCGGCGGCGCCGACCGAGGCCGCCTCGGCCGAGCCGCCGGTGAAGAGGCCGACCAGCGCCTGGTCGCCGTCGGCGACCACCCCCTTCGCCTTGTAGGTGACGAGCGCCGGGCAGCCGGCGGCCG
>NZ_JAYSFE010000082.1:3064-22395 GCF_041913585.1 Allostella sp. | reverse complement strand
CTGATGACGACGCCGGAATCCCTGGCGCTGATGCTGTCCTATCCCGACGCCGCCGCCATGTTCGGACGCCTCGCAGCGGTCGTCGTCGACGAACTCCACGCGCTCGCCGGCACCAAGCGCGGCGACCTGCTGGCGCTCGGCCTCGCGCGGCTGGCGGCCCTGGCGCCCGGCAGCCGCCGGATCGGACTGTCGGCGACCGTCGCCTATCCCGATGCGCTGGAGCGCTGGATCGGCGCCGGACGCGGAGCGGTGCGGCGCATCGCCGGCGGCACCGCCGCCCAGCCCGAGGTCTCGATCCTGATCCCGGAGGACCGGCTGCCATGGGCCGGCCACATGGCCGTTCACGCCATGCCGGCCGTCTATCGCGCCATCGCCGCGGCCGGAACCACCCTCGTCTTCGTCAACACCCGTGCCCAGGCGGAGATCGTCTTCCAGGAACTGTGGCGGCTCAACGACGCCAACCTGGCGATCGCGCTCCATCACGGCAGCCTCGCCGTCGAGCAGCGCCGCCGGGTCGAAGCTGCGATGGCCGCCGGGCAGCTGCGCGCGGTGGTCGCGACCTCGTCGCTCGACCTCGGCATCGACTGGGCCGCGGTCGACCTCGTGATCCAGGTCGGTGCGCCCAAGGGCGCAAGCCGGCTGGTCCAGCGCCTCGGCCGCTCGAACCATCGGCTCGACCGGCCGAGCCGCGCCATCGTGGTGCCGGCCAACCGCTTCGAGGTCCTGGAATGCCGGGCGGCCCTCGACGCAGTGGCGGCCGGCACGCTCGACGGCCAGGCACCCCGGCCGGGCGGGCTCGACGTCCTGGCGCAGCATGTCCTGGGCGCGGCCTGCGCCGGCCCGATCGACCCGGAGGCGCTCCATGCCGAGGTGGCAGGGACCCAGCCCTACGCCGACCTGTCGCGGGCCGAGTTCGACGCCGTCGTCCGCTTCGTCGAGAACGGCGGCTATGCGCTCGGCGGCTACGAGCAGTGGCGGCGGCTGGAGCGGCTGCCGGACGGTCGGCTGGCGCTCGCCGATCCGGCGGTGGCGCGCCGCTACCGGATGAATGTCGGGACCATCGTCGAGGCGACGACGCTCAAGGTCCGGCTCGGCCGCGGCCGGGTGCTGGGCGAGGTCGAGGAGTATTTCGCCCTCGGGCTGACGCCGGGCGACACCTTCCTCTTCGCCGGCCGGCTGCTGCGCTTCGAGGGCATCCGCGACATGGCGGTCGAGGCACGCCCGGCCACCGGCGACCAGCCGAAGATCCCGGCCTATGCCGGCGGACGAATGCCGTTGACGACCCATCTCGCCGAACGGGTGCGCGCATTGCTGGCCGACCCCGCCCACTGGGACCACCTGCCCGGCCCGGTCCACGAATGGCTCGACCTGCAGCGGCTGCGCTCGGTGCTGCCGGGCCCCGACGACCTGCTGGTCGAGACCTTCCCGCGCGGGCGCCTCCACTACCTCGTCGCCTACTGTTTCGAAGGCCGGAACGCGCACCAGACGCTGGGCATGCTGCTGACCCGGCGGATGGAACGGGCCGGCATGAAGCCGCTCGGCTTCGTCGCCACCGACTATGTCGTCGCCGTCTGGAGCCTGGCGCCGGTGCGCGACCCGGCGCCGCTCTTCGACGAGGACATGCTGGGCAACGACCTGGAGGAATGGATGGCCGAATCGACGCTGCTGAAGCGGACCTTCCGCAACGTCGCCGTCATCGCCGGCCTGATCGAGCGCCGCCACCCGGGCCAGGAGAAGACCGGCCGGCAGGTCACCTTCAACTCGGACCTGATCTACGACGTGCTGCGCCGACATGAGCCGGACCACGTCCTGCTGCGCGCGACGCGGGCGGACGCCGCCGAGGGGCTGACCGACGTGCGACGGCTGGGGCACCTGCTGGCGCGGGTGCGGGGCCGGATCCTGCACCGCCCGCTGCCGCGCATCTCGCCGCTGGCGGTGCCGG
The DNA here is from genome assembly GCF_041913585.1 of Allostella sp. Lineage (NCBI taxonomy): Bacteria > Pseudomonadati > Pseudomonadota > Alphaproteobacteria > Rhodospirillales > Allostellaceae > Allostella > Allostella sp. The sequence goes on along the minus strand of NZ_JAYSFE010000082.1, from coordinate 20,453 downwards.
TGCTGCTGGAGATCGGACGGGAAGGCGTCGACGGGGCGCGCGACCATCTCCTGGAGGAGACGGCCGCGGCACTGGTCGCGGAGATGGAGGGCGCCGGGCCGCCGCCCTGAGGGGCGACAGCCCGGAACCCTCGCCTACTCGCCGGGCTCGGCGCCCCGGCTCTGGCGGTTGTAGCGGGCGGCGTCGCGCTCGGTCTGGCCGCCGCTGTATCCGAGCGGACGGTCGGCCGACGGCGGCGGCGGGCGGTAGGCCGGCGGGCGCTCCGGCGGACGCGGCCGATAGTCCGAGCGGCGGTCGGGCGGCCGGTAGTCGGGGCGGTAGTCCGGGCGGTAGTCCGGGCGGCGGTCGTAATAATACCCCGGCGTCGAGTAGTACGGCGCCGGGCTGTAGTAGGTACCGGAGGCGTAGCCGGACGGGCCGTAGTAGCCGTCGTAGTAGGGATCGTAGCAGCCGCCGAGCGCGAGCAATGCCGGCAGGGCGATCAGGGCGCGCAGACGCATGGCGGATCCTCCTCGGGTGTGCGTCGCCCGCGGTCCGTCAGTACGGATACCGCGGCGGATAGTAGTAGTAGCCGGGCGGCGGCGCGTAGTAGCCGGGCGGCGGATACGGCCCATAGCCGTAGTAGCTGTTGTAGTAGTCGCGCTGGTCGGCGGCGCGGCCGACGGTGTTGCCGACCGCGGCCCCCAGCAGCGTGCCGACGGCGGCGCCGGCGACCCGGCCGCTGCCGTGGCCGAACTGCGACCCGATGACGCCGCCCGCGACGGCGCCGACCGCGGTGCCGGCCGTCTCGTTCGGCCCGTAATATCCCGGCGCACATGCCGCGAGCGACAGTGCGGCCAATCCTGCGACGAGCGCGACCTTGACCATCAATTCCTCCGATGGCGGCGGAAACCCCACAACAACGTGCGGGAGAACGGGAATGTTCCGCGCGACGATGCTCCGGCCGACGAATCCTTCTAGATTGGTGTCGTCGATTTCCGTCCCGAGGCTCGAATATGGCGTCCGCACCGGTCGAACTCAACGGCACGTCGCTGCTGCTCGACCCGTCGGGAGCGGTATTCTGGCGCGAGCACGGGCTCCTCGCGGTCGCCGACCTCCATCTCGAGAAGGGATCGGCCTTCGCCCGGCGTGGCGCCCTGCTGCCGCCCTACGACACCCAGGCGACGCTGGAGCAGCTCGCGCGGACGGTCCGCCGTTTCCAGCCGCGCACCGTCGTCTGTCTCGGCGACAGCTTCCACGACACCGGCGGCCCGCAACGGCTGGCCGCCGGCGACCGCGTCCGCTTGGCGTCGCTGACCCGCGGGCGCGACTGGATCTGGGTCACCGGCAACCACGATCCGGTCGTCGCGCCCGACACGGGCGGCCGCAGCACGGCCGAGCTCGTGCTGGGCCCGCTCACCTTCCGGCACGAGGCCCGGACGGTGCCGGGTCCGGTGCCCGTCCGGGGCGAGGTCAGCGGCCACTTCCATCCCAAGGCCAGCATCGCGACCAGCGCCCGCCGCATCTCCGGCCGCTGCTTCGTCAGCGACGGCCAGCGCCTGATCCTGCCCGCCTTCGGCGCCTATGCCGGCGGCCTCGACGTCCTCGACCCCGCCATCGCCGGCCTGATGCGGCGGCATTTCGTCGCCTTCCTCCTCGGCCGCGACCGGCTCTTCGCCTTCCCGCGCGAGCAGTTGCAGCGCCGGGCGGCCTGAAACACCGGCGACGTCCATCTCCGTCCGGGTGATCCGCTCTCTCCCGTCGCGCGAATAGCGGGGGCATGTCGACCGCCGCCCCCATCATCGTCTGGTTCGAGCGCGATCTGCGTCTCGCCGACAACCCGGCCCTGGCGGAGGCGGTCCAGTCCGGCCGTCCCGTCCTGCCGCTCTTCGTCCTCGACGACGCCACCGCCGGGCCGTGGCGACGGGGTGCCGCGTCGCGCTGGTGGCTCGACCGGAGCCTCGCGGCGCTGGCCCGGGACCTGACAACGGTCGGCCTGCCGCTCCTCCTGCGGCGTGGCCCGGCGGCGCGCGCCGTGCCCGCCGTCGTCGCGGAAAGCGGCGCCGCGGCGGTCGTCTGGAACCGACGGTACGAGCCCTGGTCGCGTCCGCGCGACGCCGCGATCAAGGAGATGCTCGCCCAGTCCGGGATCGCCGTCCGCAGCCACAATGCCGGCTTGCTGCGGGAACCCTGGGAAGTCCGGACCGGCGAGGGCGAGCCTTACCGCGTGTTCACGCCGTTCTGGCGGACGCTGCGCGCCATCGGGGTCGCCGGACGGCCGCTGCCGGCGCCGGCCGCGGCGACCGCGCCCGCATCGCTGCCGGCGGGCGACCGGCTGGAGGACTGGGACCTGTCGCCGCGTCGCCCGGACTGGGCGGGTGGCCTGCGACGGACCTGGAGCCCGGGCGAGGCCGGCGCGCGCCGCCGTCTCACCGAATTCCTGTCGGCCGGGCTCGCCGGCTACCGCGACGGGCGCGACCGGCCGGACCGGCCCGGCACCTCGATGCTGTCGCCGCACCTCCATTTCGGCGAATTGTCGCCGCGCCTCGTATGGTCCGCGGTCGCCGACGCCGTCGCCGCCGACCCGGGCCTCGCCGCCGGCGGCGAGGCCTACCGCCGCGAACTCGGCTGGCGGGAGTTCAGCCACCATCTCCTCTTCCATCACGACCGGCTGCCCGACGCGCCGCTGCGGGCCGAGTTCGCCGACATGCCGTGGCGCCGGGCACCGGACGAGCTTCGCGCCTGGCAGCGGGGCCGCACCGGCTATCCGATCGTCGATGCCGGAATGCGCCAGCTGTGGGAGACCGGCTGGATGCACAACCGGGTGCGCATGGTGGTCGCCTCGTTCCTGGTCAAGGACCTGCTGATCCCGTGGCAGGAGGGCGCGGCCTGGTTCTGGGACACGCTGGTCGACGCAGACCTCGCCAACAACTCCGCCAGTTGGCAGTGGGTCGCCGGCTGCGGCGCCGACGCCCAGCCGTTCTTCCGCGTCTTCAACCCGGTCCTGCAGGGCCGGAAGTTCGATCCCGACGGCGCCTATGTGCGCCGCTTCGTGCCCGAGCTCGCGCGGCTCCCGGCGTCATGGATCCACGAGCCCTGGAAGGCGCCGGCGGACGTCCTGGCCGAGGCCGGCGTCCGGCTCGATCGCGACTACCCCCGCCCGATCGTCGACCATGGCGCCGCCCGCGGCCGGGCCCTGGCCGCTCTCGAGGCGACCCGGCGGAGCGCGGCATGAACCGCCCGGGACAGCGGATCGCCGTCGTCGGCGCCGGCATCTCCGGCCTCGGCGCCGCACTGGCGCTGGCCGAGCGCCACGACGTCACCGTCTACGAGGCGGAGTCGCGGCCGGGAGGGCACAGCAACACCGTCGAGGTGACGGCCGGCGGACGGACGGTCCCGGTGGACACCGGCTTCATCGTCTACAACCTCGACACCTATCCGAATCTGATCGCGCTCTTCGACCATCTCGGCGTCCCGACCCGGGCGAGCGACATGTCCTTCGCCGTGTCCGCCGACCGCGGGGCGCTGGAATATTCCGGCAGCGATCTCAACGGCCTCTTCGCCCAGCGCAGCAACCTCGTCCGTCCGCGCTTCCTCGGCATGGTCCGCGACATCCTGCGCTTCTATCGCGAGGCACCGGCGGTGCTGCTGCAGCCGGAGCGCCGCCAGAGCCTGGGCCAGTACCTCGCGGATGGCCGCTACGGCCGCGCCTTCGTCGACGACCATCTGCTGCCGATGGCGGCCGCCATCTGGTCCTGCCCGACCTCGGCGATGCTGGAGTTCCCGATCGTCAGCTTCGTGCGCTTCTGCCAGAACCACGGCCTGCTGCGCGTGCGCGACCGGCCGCAATGGCGCACGGTCGCCGGCGGCAGCCGGGAATATGTCCGCCGCCTGACCGCCCGGCTCGCCGGCCGCATCCGCCTCGCGACCCCGGTCGACGGCATCATCCGACTGCAGAACGCGGTGGTCGTGCGCGACCGCGGCGGCCACGAGGAGCGCTTCGACCAGGTGGTGCTCGCCGTCCACGGCGACCAGACCCTGGCGATGCTGCCGGACGCCGACCCGCACGAACGGGCGATCCTCGGCGCCTTCCGCTATGCGGCCAACCGCGCCGTGCTGCACGGCGATCCCCGCCTGATGCCGCGCCGCCGCAGCGTCTGGTCGAGCTGGAACTACCTCGCCACGCGGGACGATGCCGGGGCGCGCGCCGTCTCGGTCACCTACTGGATGAACCGGCTGCAGGGGCTCGATCCGGCGGTGCCGCTGTTCGTGTCGCTCAACCCGCCCGAGCCGCCGGCCCCCTCACAGGTCCATGCGGCCTTCGACTACATGCATCCGGTCTTCGATCAGGCGGCGATCGACGCGCAGGCGGCGCTGCCCCGGATCCAGGGGCGCCGCCGCACCTGGTTCTGCGGCGCCTGGTGCGGCCACGGCTTCCACGAGGACGGGCTGTCGGCCGGCCTCGCGGTGGCGGCGTCGCTGGGCGCCGCGCCGGCCTGGCGCCCGCGCCCGACGGCCGCGGCCGCATAGCGGGCGCCCGCATGACCGACGCCGCATGACCGCCGATCCGCGCCGCTCCGCGCTCTATCTCGGGCGGGTGATGCACCGGCGCGTCCGCCCGTTCGTCCACGGCTTCCGCTACCGCGTCTACGCGCTGCTGGTCGACCTCGACGAACTGCCCGTGCTCGACCGCGACCTGCGCCTCTTCGCCTACAACCGCGCCGGCCTCTTCTCCTTCCACGACCGCGACCACGGCCCGCGCGACGGCAGCCCGCTGCGACCCTGGATCGAGGCGCAGCTCGCCGCGGCCGGGATGGAGTTCCGCCCCGGCCGGATCGCCCTGCTCTGCTTCCCGAGGGTGCTCGGCTACGTCTTCAATCCGCTCTCGGTCTATTTCTGCCACGACCGCGACGGCCGCCTCGGCGCGATCCTCTACGAGGTCCGGAACACCTTCGGCGAGCAGCACGGCTACCTCCTGCCGGTCGGCGACGAGCGTCCCGACGGGTGGGTCCGCCAGACCCAGGACAAGCGCTTCTACGTGTCGCCCTTCCTGCCGATGGAGTGCCGCTACGCCTTCCGCATCCTGCCGCCGGGCGAGCGGCTGGCGGTCCTGATCCGGCAGACGGCGGCGCGGCCGGAGGGCGACGTCGAGGTCCTGGCCGCGACGCTGACCGGGGAGCGCCGCCCGCTCGACGACGCCTGGCTGGCGCGCATGGCGGTCGCCCTGCCGCTGCTGACCCTCAAGGTGCTGGTGGCGATCCATTGGCAGGCGCTGCGCCTGTGGCGCAAGGGCGCCCGCTTCCATCGTCGGCCTGATCCGCCGCCGCATCCCGTGACGTACGAGCCGCAACCGCCCCGCCCCGGAATCCCGACATGACCGCCGACACCGCCTTCGCTCTCCCCGCCGACTGGTCGGCACCGCTGGCCTGGGACCTCTCGGGCCTGCCGCGCGCGCTGCGCCTGATGCTGGCGCTCGCCCGGCGCATCCGGCGCGGCCGGCTGGTGATCGTGGTCCCGGACGGCCGCCGTTACACGGCCGAGGGGCCGGAGCCGGGCCGGACGGCGGTGCTGCTGGTCCGGCATCCCCGCCTCGCCCGGCGCCTGCTCGTCGGCGGCGCCACCGGCTTCGCCGAAAGCTACGTCGACGGCGACTGGGACAGCCCCGACCCGGCGGAACTGATGACGCTGGCCCTGGAGAACGAGGCCGCCATCGGCAGCACCCTCGACGGCAGCCGCTGGTACCGCGCCGCCGGCCGCATCCTGCACGCGCTGCGGCGCAACTCGCGCACCGGCAGCCGCCGCAACATCCGCCGCCACTACGACCTCGGCAACCGCTTCTATGCCGCCTGGCTCGACCCCGGCATGACCTACTCCAGCGCCGTCTTCGCGACCCCGGGCCAGGATCTCGCGGCGGCCCAGGAGGAGAAGTTCCGCCGGCTCGCCGCGCTGCTCGACCTCCGGCCCGGCATGCGGGTGCTGGAGATCGGCTGCGGCTGGGGTGCGCTCGCCCGCCATCTCGCGGCCGAGCACGGCTGCCGGGTCACCGCCGTCACCATCTCGCCGGCCCAGCACGCCCATGCCGTCGCCGCGGCGCAGGCGGCGGGCCTGGCCGACCGCGTCGACACCCGCCTCACCGACTACCGCGACGTCGGCGGCACGTTCGACCGGATCGTCTCGGTCGAGATGATCGAGGCGGTCGGGGAGCGCTACTGGCCGGTCTTCTTCGGACGTCTCGCCGACCGGCTGGCCCCGCACGGGGCGGCCGTGCTGCAGGCGATCACCATCGACGAACGCTTCTTCGACACCTATCGGCGCAGCGCCGATTTCATCCAGCGCCACGTCTTCCCCGGCGGGATGCTGCCGTCGCGGACGGTCATCCGCCAGCAGGCCGCCCGCGCCGGCCTCGCGGTCGCGGCCGACCACGGCTACGGCCCGCACTATGCGCGCACCCTGGAACTCTGGAAGGCACGCTTCGGCGCCGCCTGGCCCGAGATCGCCGGGATGGGGTTCGACGCGCGGTTCCGGCGCCTGTGGGACATGTATCTCGACTATTGCCGGGCGGGCTTCACGGCCGGGACCATCGACGTCCGGCACGTCCGGCTCGCCCGCGCCTGACGCCCGGGCAAAGGCCGCCGACGTGCTCGCCCGCACCCGCATCGCGGCCTATGCCCTGCCGGCGCTGCCGCTGGCGGCGCTGACGCTGCCGGTGTTCGTCCACCTGCCGGCCTTCTACGGCGACACGCTCGGGCTCGGCCTCGGCGTCGTCGGGTCGATCCTGCTGGCGGCACGCCTGGTCGACGTGGCGAGCGACCCGCTGGTCGGCTGGCTCAGCGACCGCACCCCGGCCGCCCTCGGCCGGCGCCGCGTCTGGCTCGCGGCCGGCACCCCGCTCCTGGCCTGGGCGGCGTGGGAACTGCTGCGCCCGCCGTCCGACGCCGGTCCCGGCCATCTGCTGTTGTGGAGCGTCCTGCTCTATCTCGGCTGGACGATGGTGTCGCTGCCCTACCAGGCCTGGGGCGCCGAACTGTCCGGCGACTACCACGAGCGCACCTGCATCGCCGGCTGGCGCGAGGGCGCGACGGTCGCCGGAACCCTGCTCGCGGCCGGCCTGCCGGCCCTGTGGGCCGAAGGCTCCGGGCCGGCCCTGTCGGCGATCGCGGCAGGCGTCGTGGTGCTGCTGCCGCTCACGGTCGCGCTCTGTCTGTGGCGGGTGACGGAGCCGGCGGCCCCGCCGCCCGGCTTGCGCGGGCGCGCCGCGCTGCGGCTGGTGATCGACAACCGGCCGTTCCGCCGACTGCTCGGCGCCTACCTGCTGAACGGCTTCGCCAACGGCCTGACGGCGACGCTCTTCGTGCTCTTCGTGACCCACCGGCTGGCGGCGACGGAGGCGGCCGGGCCGCTGCTGCTGCTCTATTTCCTGGCCGGTCTGGCCAGCGTCCCGATCTGGCTCTGGGCGAGCCGCCGGCTCGGCAAGCACCGCGCCTGGTGCGTCGCGATGCTGCTCGCCTGCGCCGCCTTCGCGGCCGTGCCGCTGCTCGGCGCGGGCGACGTCGTCGCGTTCGCCTTCGTCTGCGTCGCGACGGGGCTCACGCTCGGCGCCGACCTCGCCCTGCCGGGCGCCATCCAGGCCGACGTCGTCGACCTCGACACCGCCGGCGGCGGCGGGCGGCGGGCCGGCCTCTTCTTCGCCCTCTGGGGCATGGCGACCAAGCTCGCGCTGGCGCTCGCCGTCGGCATCGCCTTTCCGGTGCTCGGATGGGCCGGCTTCGCCGCCGGTGGCGACGCCCAGCCGGCGGCCGCGCTGACCGCGCTCGGCCTCCTCTACGGCCTCGCCCCGCTGCCGCTCAAGCTCGCGGCGATCGCCGTGATGTGGCGCTTCCCGCTCACCGAGGCGGTGCAGCGCGACCTCCGCCGGCGCATCGACCAGGAACCCAGGACAGAGCCCGACGATGCCGACATCCCGACGCCTCGCCCACCTGCTTCTGCTCCCGCTCCTCTTCATCGCCGGATGCAGCCCCATGAAGCCTGAAGACTTCGCCGGCACCGAGCCGAGGCTGGTGCTTGAGGATTACTTCCAGGGGCGGACCCGCGCCTGGGGCATCTTCCAGGACCGCTTCGGCACCGTCCGCCGCCAGTTCGTCGTCGACATCGACGGCACCTGGGATGGCGAGACGCTGACCCTGGCCGAGGAGTTCCGCTACTCCGACGGCGAACGCGACCGCCGGGTCTGGCGCATCCGCCGCACCGGTGAGCACGGCTACGAGGGCACGGCCGACGATGTCGAGGGCGTGGCGGTCGGCGCCGCCTACGGGCAGGCGCTCAACTGGGCCTACACGCTCCGCCTGCGGGTCGGCGACGACACCTGGCGGGTGCGGTTCGACGACTGGATGTTCCTGCAGCCCGACGGCAAGCTCATCAACCGCGCGACGGTCAGCAAGTTCGGCATTGCCATCGGCGAGGTTCTGATCTTCTTCAGCAAGGACCGGACGGCCGCCGCCCTGCCGGAGGAGCAGCACCGGCCGGCCGCCTGACCGGAGGACGCCCACGCCATGCACTTCCTGCTCGTCTTCCTCGGCGCCGGCTTCGGCGGGGTCCTGCGCCACGGCGTCAATCTCGCCACGGTGCGGTTCGGCCTCGCCGGATTTCCGTGGGGGACGCTGGCGGTCAACGTCAGCGGCTCCCTCGCCATGGGACTGATCGCCGGATGGTTCGCCTTCCGCGGCACGGCCGGCGGTCAGGACCTGCGCCTCTTCCTCACCACCGGCGTGCTCGGCGGCTTCACCACCTTCTCCGCCTTCTCCCTCGACACGATGCTGCTGTGGGACCGCGGCGAGGCCGGTCCGGCCGTCCTCTACGTCCTCGGCTCGGTCCTGCTCTCGATCGCCGGCGTCGCCGCCGGCCTTGCGGCAATGCGCGCCGCGGCCTGATCGCGAAGCCCCCGTCCGCGCTCCACCTGCACGCGATACGGGAAGTCCCGGACGATGGGACCTCGCACACTGGTTGCGCGGACTCGTCCCCGACGATATGAGCGTTGCGGCGCTGCCGTCACGGCCGGCCGAACGATAGGAGCGGCCCCCGCGCGTGCGCCACGTCACCGTCAACTTCGTCCGCTTCGGCGCCCCCGGCGAGGGCGAAGCGGCTCTCCGGCGCGCCACCTGCCTCGTCGAGAATGCCCGCCACCTGCGGCGGCACGGGCGGTCCGACGGCGCGACGCTCGACATCGTCCTCCTCGGCGACATCGAGGCGCTGTCGCCCGAGACCCGGGCCGAACTCGCCCGGCCGCCCTGCCGCCTGCATGACGGGCGGGCCGCGTACGAGGCGCTGATCGCCCGCCATCCGCGCCTGATGGAACGCTTCTCGGGCCCCTACGGGGTGATCGGCTTCGCCCTGCTGCGCTGGACCCTGATCGCACGCCTGTTCCCGGGCGAGCCGGTCCTCTGTTACGACGGCGACGTGCTGCACAACGTGCCGCTCCGCGGACTCGAACGCGCGTTCGCCGGGCTGACGACGACCGCCACCTCGACCTGCTTCGCCGCCGTCGCGGACCCCGGCTGGTTCCGCGCCTGGGAGCGGGCGGTGGCCGACCTCGAGGACGATCCCGGTCGCTTCGACCGGCTGATGCAGCCCCTGGCGGGCACCGGCGCCACCCCCCAGCTCAGCGCCGAGGAGTTCCTCGCCAAGGTGCTGATCGAGAACGGCACCCTGCGCCAGGACCCGCTGCCGGCGAGCTTTCCGTACTGGCTCGTCCCCAACCCGCACGCGCTGCCGCGGCTCCACTGCTATGTCCGCCCGCGCGGGGCGCCCGAGCGCCTGGAGACGCCGATGCGCTACGAGCGGCGGGACGGCATCGACTGGGTGAACGGCCGGCCGGTCGCCTTCTGGCACCTGCAGAAGCCATTCCTGAACCAGCTCGGGGTCCTGAACGCGCTCGACGGCTCCGATCCGGCCCGGCATCCGGGACGGGTGCCGGCGCTGTCCTTCTACGGCCGCTTCCCCTATGCAGCGCTCGTGCGCGCGGTCGACCCCTATCACGACGAGCTCTCGATGCCGATGCCGGGGCCGGAGCTGCGGCCGCTCGCCCGGACGATGGCGGCGGCCGAACAGCGCCACTGGCGCGAGGGCACGCCGCTCGCCGGCAACCCGTTCTCTCCCGCCGCGATCTACCGGCGATATTTCGAGGAGGGCGATCTCGGCCTCCTCTTCAACGATCGCACCTGGCCGGTGCCGGGAACCTGGGCGTGACCGAGATCCTGGTCGTCGGCGCCGGCTTCGCCGGTGCGGTCACCGCCCGGGAACTGGCCGAGGCCGGGTTCGGCGTCCGCGTCGTCGATGCCCGCGACCATGTCGGCGGCAACGCCTACGATGCGCCGGACCCCCACGGCGTCCTGCTGCACCGCTACGGCCCGCATATCTTCCACACCAACAGCGACCGGGTGCTGGCCTGGCTGTCGCGCTTCACCGGGTGGCGGCCCTACGAGCACCGGGTGCTCGCCTCGGTCGACGGGATGCTGGTGCCGGTGCCGATCAACCGCACCACCATCAATCGCCTCTACGGCCTCGACCTCGACGAGGCGGGCGTCGCCCGTCACCTGGAAGCGGTGCGCCGCCCGGTCGAGCGCCCGGCCAACAGCGAGGAACTGCTGCTCGCCACGATCGGCCCCGACCTCTGCGACCGCCTCTTCCGCGGCTACAGCCGCAAGCAGTGGGGCCGCGAACTGTCGGAGCTGGGGCCGCAGGTGGCGGGACGCATCCCGGTGCGCACCGGCGACGACGACCGCTACTTCACCGACACCCACCAGTGCATGCCGGCCGACGGCTACACCGCGATGTTCCGGCGCATCCTCGACCATCCGCGCATCCGGCTCGAACTCGCGACCCGGTTCGACCCGGCGCATGATGGCGGCCGATGGGCGCATGTCGTCTATACGGGGCCGATCGACGGCTTCTTCGGCCAGCGGTTCGGCCCGCTGCCCTACCGCTCGCTGCGCTTCGAGACCGAGCATCACCCGGACCGCGAGTTCGCCCTGCCGGTCGCCACCGTCAACCACCCGAACGCGCACGCCTACACGCGCATCACCGAGTTCAAGCACATGACGGGGCAGCGCTGCCGCGGCACGACGCTGGTGCGGGAGTATCCGACCGCCGACGGGCCGCCCTTCTATCCGGTCCCGAACGCCCAGTCCGAGCAGCTCTATCTTCGCTACCGGGCGCTCGCCGATGCCCTGCCGGAGGTCTCGTTCGTCGGGCGGCTGGCCGAATACCGCTACTACAACATGGACCAGGTGGTGGCGGCGGCGCTGCGGACGGCCGGCCGGATCGTCGCGCGGCTGGCGCCCGCCGGCCGATAGCCCGCCCCGGCCCCGGCGGTCACCCGGCTGGCGGAAAGACACCGACGCGGCGGCGGACGGCGCGGATCGCCATCCCCAGCACCGGCACCCGCTGGTAGAGCTGGGCCGCCGCGTCCCAATGGTCGACATGGAGGCTGGCCCGGCCGTCGGCCGCGAAATGCACCTCGCTCACCCCCTCGATGGCCCAGCGGCCGCCGGTGAACCGCCAGCGCAGGTAGGCGGCGGCGCCGACCGCGACGTCGGTGACCGCGAAGCGCGCATCCGGCAGGTCGGCGAACATGCGCGCCAGCACCCGCCGCATCCCGTCGATCCCGACGACGTCGTTGAAGGGATCGACGAAGCGCACCTCCGGCACCACCACCTCGTCGAGCCGCTCGAGGGCGGCCGGCGCCAGGGTCTCGAAGAACCGGCCATAGGCGGTCGCGGCAGCGATCATGCTCCCCTCCCGGTCACCCGGCGGACGATCGGGAAATAGAGCGCATAGGGCAGGATGCGAAGGAGCTTCAGGCTCCAGGCGAGACGGCGCGGAAAGACGATCTCGAAGCGGTCGCTCTCCATGCCCCGGCGCAGGCGTCGCGCCGCCGCCTCGGCCGACATCAGGAACGGCATCGGGAAGTCGTTGCGATCGGTGAGCGGGGTGCGGACGAAGCCGGGCGACACCAGTTGCAGCACGACGCCGGCCGCCGCCAGTTCCGGCCGCAGCGCCTCCGCCATGTTGACGAGCGCCGCCTTGGAGGCGCCGTAGGCAGCCGCCGTCGGCAGGCCGGAATAGCCGGCGACCGAGCCGACGACGGCGATCCGCCCCGAGCGCCGCCGGATCATGCGCTCCATCACCGGGGCGAGCGACCGCACCGTGCCGAGAAGGTTGGTCTCGATCAGGTCCGCGAAGGCCTCGGCGTCGAAACTCCCGGCCGACATCGGCCGGTGGGTCCCGGCATTCAGCACCGCCTGCCCGATCGGCCCCATCTCGGCCTCGATCCGCGCGACCGCCGCGCGGCAGGCCTCGGCGTCGGTGACGTCGAGCGGATAGGGACGGACGGACGGCGCCTCGGCGGCGAGCGCGTCCAGCGCCGGGCGGCCGCGGGCGCTGGCCGCGACCTGCCAGCCGGCCGCCGCCATTTCGAGCGCGAGGGCCCGGCCGATGCCGGACCCGGCGCCGGTGATCCAGGCGACGCGGGTCACGGCTCGACCCCGAGCCGGCGCCGGAAGTCGGCCGCCTGGCGGCGCATCGTCGCCAGGCGCCCGGGCGCCAAGCGGTCGAGATTGCGATAGGGCATGGCCATGCGTGGGTTGCCCGCGAGCCGGGCGCGCTGGCGCGCCAGGAAATCCCAATAGAGGAAGTTGAAGGGACAGGCTCCCTCCCCCTCCGCCCGTCCGGGATCGTAGCGACAGGCGCCGCAATAGTCGGACATGCGGTCGATGTAGCGGCCGCTCGCGGCGTAGGGCTTGGACGCGAGACGGCCGCCGTCGGCGAAGAGGGCCATGCCGTGCGTGTTCGGCAGTTCGACCCACTCGAAGGCGTCGGCATAGACGGCGAGGTACCATTCCTCGACCGCCCGCGGTTCGACCCCGAGCAGCAGGGCGAAATTGCCGGTGACCATCAGGCGCTGGATGTGATGGGCATAGGCTTCGCGGCGCGTCTGGCCGATGCATTCCGCGAGGCAGCGGAGGTCGGTATCGCCCGTCCAGTAGAGGGCGGGAAGCCGACCCTCGGCTTCCAATGCGTTGCTCGCGGCATAGTCGGGCATGCCCAGCCAGTAGACCCCGCGCATGTATTCCCGCCAGCCGATGATCTGGCGGATGAAGCCCTCGGCGGCGTTGATCGGCGCCCGGCCGGCCCGCCATTCCGCCTCGACCGCCCGGCACATGGCGAGCGGGTCGAGCAGGCCGACGTTGAGGTAGAGCGAGCAGACCGAGTGGAACAGCGTCGGCGCACCGGCGCGCATCGCGTCCTGGTGGTCGCCGAAGCGCGGCAGCGCCGTCGCCAGGAAATGCGCGAAGACGCGCTCGGCGTCGCCCCGGGTGACGGCGAACCAGAAGGGCTCGGCATCGCCGAAATGGGAGCCGAACCGGCGCGACACGAGCGCCAGCACGGCCCAGGTCTCGCGATCCGGCGCGAAGCGCAACGGCTCGGGCGCCGCCGCGTCCCTGGGCAGCGGCTTGCGGTTGTCGGCATCGAAGTTCCAGGTCCCGCCCTCGGGCTCGCCCGTCGGGGTCATCAGCAGCCCGGTGCGCCGCCGCATCGTGCGGTAGAAGTGCTCCATCCGGAACTGCCGTCGTCCTTCCGCCCAGCGCGCGAACTCCTCCTGCGAGCAGAGGAACCGGCGGTCCGGCCGGACCTCCACGGGGACCCCCAGCCGCTCCGCCCAGCCGGCCATGTCCGCCGCCAGGCGCCATTCGCCGGGCTCGGTGGCGATCACCCGGTGGGCGCCGTGGCGGCGCACGGCACGCGCCACCTCGCCGCGGAGACTGCCGCTGTTGCCGGGATCGTCGAGGCGGACATGATCGACCGCGAACCCGGCCGCCGCCAGGGCCGCCGCGTGGTGGCGCATCGCCGACAGGACGAAGGCGATCTTCTTGGGATGGTGCGGAACGTAGGTCGCCTCCGCGGCGACCTCCGCCATCAGCACCACGTCCCCCGGCGCCCAGGCGTCCAGCGCCGACAGGCCGGGGTCGAGCTGGTCGCCGAGGACGAGACGGAGCGCCCCCATCAGCCGCCGGCGAGGCGCGCCGGCGCCTGCTCGGCATAGTCGAAGCGGGCGCCGCGATAGTCGAAGGCGATGCGCCGCAGGCGCTCGCCACCGTCGTACCAGAGATCGACATCGAGGTCGCCGCGCACCGAGTAGCGGGTGGCGAGCAGGCCGGCCGGCAGGCGTTCCTCGCCTTCGCGCCGGACGCGGACATCGAGCAGGCGGCCGGTCTGGGTGTCGAGGAGGCGGGTGCGGTCGGGGTCGATCGGCCGCCAGTAGCTCGTCGGCAGCACGTCCCCCGGCAGAAGGCGGTCGCCAGCGCTCGCTTCGATCGCAAAGCCGGCCTGGGTGGCGCGCCCGCGGACGGACGTGACCGTGCCGTTGTCGTCGGTCCGGGTGTCGATCGCGACCAGCCGGCCGTCACGCCAGGTCTCGCGGTTGCGGTGGCTGTAGCGGTAGACGGTGACGAAGGCGATCCGCACCTGCAGGTCGATCTCCACCGCGACCCGCGTCTCGTCGCCGACCTGCTCGGTGCGGATGCGGTGCGTCCCGATCGGGGATCCCTCGCGCATCACCGTGAAGCGGCTGTCGGCGGGTTCGCCGCCGCCGCCGGAGAGGGCGGCGACGGCGGCGGCTGCGGCGGCGAGGGACGATGCCATGGCTCGGGCGCTCCGTCGGGGATCGGTTGATGCCGATACGCGGCGCGCCGTCGCTTGGATCGCCTCCGCCGATCGCGCCATTGCCGATCGCGCCACTGGCACACCGGCGCCGGCGTGCCATATTGGGTCGCATGACGTATCGCGACCGCCGCCGCTTCCTGGCGCTCGCCGCCGGCACCATCGCCGCCGGCGCCATGGCGCCCGCCCATGCCTTCCGGATCATGCCGATGGATGCCGCGACGGCGGAGAGCCTGGGGGCCGCCTGCGCCGCCGCCGCCGACGATCATGCGCGACGGCGCCGGCTCCTGATCGCGGCCAACGCCGCCCTCCCCGAGGACCGTCGGCTGGCGCCGGCGGCGCTCGAGGAGATCGTGGCGCGGACCGCCTGCCCGGCCTGCGGCTGCCCGCTCGGCCCGCCGCTGCCGACGGACTGAGCGGCTTCAGTTGCCGGCGGACAGGCACCCGGCGAGCGCGCCGGCCATGTCCCGCATCAGGGTCGCGTAGAGCGCAGGCCCGTCGGCGATCGCCGCACCCAGGGGGTCGAGCATGGCGGGACGGGCCGGGGTCCCCTCGGTCACGGTCGCCACCAGTCCTGCATCGAACTGCGGCTCGCGGAAGACGCAGGACGCGCCCGATTGGGCGATCCGCTTGCGCAGCGCCTGGAGGCGGCGGGCGCCGGGCTTGCGCTCGGGCGAGACCGCGATGGCGCCGACCGCGTTCAGGCCGTAGCGCTGCTCCAGATACTGGTAGGCGTCGTGGAAGACGAGGAAGGGCCGGCCGCGGACCGGCTCCAGGCGCCGCGCCAGTTCCGCATCCAGCGCCTCCAGGTCCGCCGCCGCGCGCCGGGCGTTCTCGCGGTAGCGGCCGGCGTTCGCGGCGTCGATCGCGGCGAGACGCTCGGCGACGGCGCCGACCACCGCCCGCGCATTGGCCGGGTCGAGCCAGATATGGCCGTCGAGTTCCGCCTCGCCCGCCTTGCCGCCGTGGGAATGGCCGTGGTCGTGGTCGTCCTCGCCCCAGGGACCGCCCTCGCGGGCCGGCAGCGCCCGCACGCCGTCGGCCCGGGTCAGCGTCAGCACCTTCGAGCGCCTGGCGAGCGCGGCCAGGGGCTTGGCCAGCGGGGTTTCGAGCGCTGGGCCGACCCAGACGACGAGATCGGCGCCCTCGAGCCGCCGCGCGTCGGACGGGCGCAGGCTCCAGGTGTGCGGCGAGGCGGCGCCGCGCATCAGCAGCACCGGTTCGCCGACCCCTGCCATCACTTGCGAGACCAGGGAGTGGACGGGCTTCACGGTCGTCACCACATCGACGGCGGCGGCGGGCGCAGCGGCCGCAATGGTGGCGAAGGCGGCAGCGGCGAAGAGGCGACGGGCCATTCCAGAACCTCGGGAAGTCTCGTAAGGTGGTGCGGACGAGCGCTTATGTTATAATGTTACACTCATGAATACCAGCCCCCCGCCCGCCGACGGGCCGTTTCCGTCGCCCGGGCACGACCATGCCCACTGCGTCGAGACGGCGATCGCGCGCGCCGAGACCCTCTGCGCCGTCCGCGGCGCCCGCCTGACCGGCCTGCGCCGTCAGGTGCTGGAACTGGTGTGGCAGAGCCACGGGCCGATCGGCGCGTACGATCTGCTCGACCGGCTGCGCGGGCTGCGCAGCGGCGCCGCGCCGCCCACGGTCTATCGCGCGCTCGACTTCCTGATCGAGCAGGGGCTGGTCCACCGCATCGCCCGCCTCAACGCCTTCGTCGGCTGCGACCATCCGGACGCGCCGCACCAGGGGCAGTTCCTGATCTGCACCGCCTGCGGCGGCTCGGCCGAGCTCGACGAGCCGGAGATCGCCCGCGCCATCGATCGTCGCGCCGCGGCGCTGGGCTTCCGGGTCGACACCCGCACGGTCGAGGTGACCGGCGTCTGCCCGCGCTGCCAGGCGGCCTGAAGGAATCCCGCGATGGCCAGCCGACCGCCGGGCGGCCCACCGCTGGTGGCGCTCCACGCCGCCAGCTACCGCATCGGCGAGGCGACGCTCGTCGACGGCGTGTCGCTGTCCGTGTCCCCGGCCGAGATCGTCTCGCTGATCGGGCCCAACGGCGCCGGCAAGACGACCACGGTACGGCTGGCGCTGGGCCTGCTCCGGCCGAGCTCGGGGACGGTCGAACGGCGGCCCGGCCTCGTCGTCGGCTACGTGCCCCAGAAGCTGGCGGTCGACCGCAGCCTGCCGCTGACCGTGCGCCGCCTGCTGTCGCTGACCGCGCGCGCCGGCCGCGCGGCGGAGGACGCGGCACTCGAGGAGACCGGCGTCCCGCACCTGGCGGAGCGCGAGGTCCACGACCTGTCCGGCGGCGAATGGCAGCGCGTGCTGATCGCCCGGGCCCTGCTGCGGCGCCCGGACCTCCTCGTCCTCGACGAGCCGGTCCAGGGCGTCGACGTCACCGGCCAGGCCGAGCTCTTCGGCCTCATCCGCGAACTGCGGGACCGGCGCGGCTGCGGCGTCCTCCTCGTCTCCCACGACCTCCACCTGGTGATGGCGGCGACCGACGCCGTGATCTGCCTCAACCGCCATGTCTGCTGCAGCGGCCGGCCGGACCACGTCGTCCGCGACCCCGCCTATCGCGACCTCTTCGGCGACGCCGCCGCGGCGCTCGCCGTCTATGCCCACCACCACGACCATGTCCACGACGCGACCGGCGCCGTCGTGTCGGGCGGCCACGGCCACG
>NZ_JAYSFE010000082.1:0-2964 GCF_041913585.1 Allostella sp. | reverse complement strand
CGGCCACGGCCACGACCATGACCACCATGACCATCACCACCATCACTGAGCGCCCGGACCATGGATGACTTTCTCTGGCGGGCGCTCCTCGCCGGCATCGGCGTGGCGCTGATGGCCGGGCCGCTCGGCTGCTTCGTGGTGTGGCGGCGGATGGCCTATTTCGGGGACACGCTCGCCCACGCCGCCCTGCTCGGCGTCGCTCTCGGCTATCTGCTCGACATCGAGCTCGCCATCGGCGTCGTCGCGACGTCGCTGGCGCTGGCGCTGCTGCTGGTCGTGGTCGAGCGGCGACGGCTGGTGCCGACCGACACGCTGCTCGGCATCCTCGCCCACAGCGGCCTCGCGATCGGCCTCGTGGTGATCGCCTTCGTCGAGACCCTGCGGGTCGACCTCATGGCCTATCTCTTCGGCGACCTGCTGGCGGTCACGGCCGGCGACCTGTGGTGGATCGCCGGCGCCGCCGCCGTGGCCCTCCCCGCCCTCGCCTGGGCATGGCGGCCGCTGGTCGCGATCACCGTCAGCGAGGACATGGCGGCGGTCGAAGGCGTGCCCGTCGCCGTCGTCCGCGTGCTGTTCCCGGCGCTGCTCGCCCTCGTCGTCGCGGTCGCGATGAAGGCGGTGGGCGTGCTGCTGGTGACGGCGCTGCTGATCCTGCCGGCCGCCGCCGCCCGGCGTCTCGCCGGCACGCCCGAGACGATGGCGGCCCTGGCCGCGCTGATCGGCTCGGCCGCGGTCGCGGGCGGCCTCGCCATGTCGCTCGAATGGGATACCCCCGCCGGCCCCTCGGCGGTCGTCGTCGCACTTGCTATCTTCCTTCTCATGATCGCCTGGCCCAGGCGCACGGCCGGTCGCCGGGCCTAGGCCAGCCCCACCCATCCGCCAAGGACCCGATCGTCATGTCGACCGCGACCAACCCCACCTCGAACAGCCGGCTGCCCGTCTCGGTCATCACCGGCTTCCTCGGCAGCGGCAAGACCACGCTCCTCAACCGCCTGCTGCAGCATCCCGGCATGGACCGCACGGCCGTGCTCATCAACGAGTTCGGCGAGATCGGCATCGACCACGCGCTGGTCCGCCAGTCGAGCGAGGACATCGTGCTGCTGAACAGCGGCTGCCTGTGCTGCACCGTCCGCGGCGACATGGTCGACACCCTGCGCGACCTCTTCGTCAAGCGCGTGCGCGGCGAGATTCCCGAGTTCGAGCGGGTCGTCATCGAGACGACCGGACTCGCCGACCCGGCGCCGATCCTGCACACGCTGATGACCGATCCGATGCTGTCGGAGCGCTTCCGCCTCGACGGGGTCGTGACCACGGTCGATGCCGCCGTCGGCATGAGCGAGCTCGACCAGCACGTCGAATCGGTGAAGCAGGCGGCGGTCGCCGACCGGCTGGTGCTGACCAAGACCGACCTCGTCGACGACGCGGCGCGCCGCCGCCTGGCGGCCCGGCTGCACCAGATCAATCCGGGCGCCCCGCTGCTGCCCGCGATCATGGGCGAGATCGACCCGGCGCGGCTCTTCGACGCCGGCCTGTGGAACCCCGAGACCAAGACGCCGGACGTCGCCCGCTGGCTGCGCGAGGAGGCCTACGAGGGCGGGCCCGGCCACGCGCATCACCACCACGGCCACGACCATGATCACGACCATCACCATGACCACGGGCACGGCCAGGACCCGCACGACGTCAACCGCCACGACGACCGTATCCGGGCCTTCTGCTTCACCGCCGACAAGCCGATCCCGTGGTCGACCTTCACGCTCTGGATGGAGCTGCTGGCCTCGTCCGGCGGTGAGAACCTGCTGCGGGTGAAGGGGCTGGTGAACATCGCGGAATCGGACAAGCCGGTGGTCATCCACGGCGTCCAGCATGTGTTCCATCCTCCGCTCATCCTCGACGAGTGGCCGAGCGAGGACCGCCGGTCGCGGCTCGTCTTCATCACCCGCGACATCGAGCGGGCGACCGTCGAGAAGCTGTTCAACGCCCTGGTGGCCGAGGAATCGGGGGAACGCGTCTGAGGCGAGGAGCGTTCTCGCGAATAACCCGGCCGTTCCGACCGTTGTCTGTGATGGACGGATCGGACCGGGAACGAGGAGACCAAGGATGAGACGCATGCTGGCAGCGCTGGGGCTGGCCGTGATCGCCGCCCTTCCGGCGGCGGCCCCGGCGGCCGCCCAGTCGCAGGCCTGGGTGACGACCAACGTCAACCTGCGCTCCGGCCCTGGGACGATGTACCCGCCGGTCCTGGTGGTGCCGGCCGGCGCGCCGGTCGCCGTGTTCGGCTGCGTCGAGGGCTACAGCTGGTGCGACATCGCCTATGGCGAGGCGCGCGGCTTCGTCGCCGGCAGCCTCCTCAGCTACGAGTACCAGAGCGTGCGGCGCCCGGTGATCGAGATCGGGCCGCAGGTCGCGCTGCCGATCATCGCCTTCGCGCTCGGCAGCTACTGGGACAACCACTATCGCGCGCGCCCGTTCTATCGCGAGCGCGACCGCTGGGAGCGGCGCTACCACGCCGCTCCGCCGCCGCGCGCCTACTATCGGCCGCCGCCGTCCTACCGGGAGCCGCCGCGGCGGGTCTACGAGGCGCCGCGGGCACCCATGTACCGGCCGGACTATCGCGACGACCGGCGGCGCTTCGAGCAGGAGCGCCGGCGCGAGTACGATCGGCCGCGGCAGGTCGAGCGCCGGCCGGACCGCCGCCCGGACTATCGGCCGGACTACCGGCCCGAACCGCCGCGGCGGGTCGAGCGGCAGCAGTTCCGGCGCGACGGCAGCCCGCGCGACCTGAGCGGCGGCCAGACCGAGCGCGACGCGCAGCGCTTCAACCGCCAGAGCCGCGGCGCCCAGCCCGGAGAGTAGACGAAGCGCTCCTGGATCCCGACCGAGGGGGGGGGGGGCAGGGGGGCGGCCCCCCCGGGGTGGGGGGGCCCCCCCCCCCCCGGCCGGGGGGGCCCCCCGCCGCCCCCC
>NZ_JAYSFE010000081.1:18467-22559 GCF_041913585.1 Allostella sp. | reverse complement strand
GGCGAGCTGCTCGGCTGCTGGGTGGCCGATGTCGGCCTCCTCAACACCATCTTCCTGCTGCGCGGCTACGGCGACGACCGCGCCGGCCTGCTCGCCGACCACGCCGCGGTGACCGAGAGCGAGAACCCCTTCGGCATCGGCGACGTCACCGTCGCGCGGACGATGGACGCCTACCAGCCGTTCCCGTTCCTGCCGCCGATCCGGCCCGGCAACTACGGCCCGGTCTACGAGGTGCGGACCTACATGATGGCGCCGCACGGCCTCGCGCCCACGATCGAGGGCTGGGAGACGACGCTGCCCGGGCGCCGCGCCCTGTCGAGCCCGCTCGTCGGCATGTACTCGGTGACCGGCGCCGGGACCCGCTTCATCCATATCTGGCCCTACGCCAGCGCCAGCGACCGCTACCGCATCCGCACCGAGGCGCAGGAGAAGGGCCTGTGGCCGCCCAAGGGCCGCACCGACCGGCTGACCGAGATGCGGTCGGAACTCTACCTGCCGACGGGCTTCTCGCCGACGCAGTAGGAGATCGGTCCTCGCTATCCCGCCTGCGGCGGCGGCTCGGCGGCGACCGGCACGACCGTGACCTCGGCGCCGGGGATGAGGTCGCGGATGTCGGCCGCGATGCGGTCGACCGAGGCCTGGACGTCGCCCATGGTCCGGCCCGGCGCCATGCCGAGCACGATCTCGACCAGGGGCGTGTTGCCGGAGACGCGGGAGCGGACGGAGACGAGGGCGTCGTAATCGTCGAAATGGGTGATGAGGGCGCGGTTGATCCGCTCCTGCTGCGCCTCCTCCAGCGTGCGGTCGAGCAGCGACGGCAGCGAGCGCCGCCACATCGACACCGCCAGTTCCAGCATCACCAGGGCGACGAAGAACGAGCCGAGGGCGTCGGCTGCGACCCCGACCGGCCCGTCGCCGTAGACGGCGTTGACGATCAGCGCGACGAACACGACCCCCGACGAGATCAGCTTCGCGAGCCGGGCCCGGATCTGCCCCAGCATGATGACCGACGTGCCGTCGCGGCCGGCCCGCCACAGCGCCCAGAATGCCAGCCCGTTCTGCACCACGTTGGCGAAGCCCACGGCCGCGGCGAAGGCGAGGCCGAGTGCGGCCTGCTCCGGCGGGTGCCACCAGCGATAGACGGCGGCCCCGCCGATCCACAGTCCGGTCAGGCCCATGGCGAAGCCGATCCCGAGGTTGGAGAACTGCTCGAGCTGTCCCGCGCCATAGTCGTAATTGTGGGTCTTGCGGCGGTGGATGCGCCGCAGCAGCGCGAAGAGCGTCCACTCCAGCGCGAGAACGAGGGTTCCCCGCGCCGTCTCGGCCAGCGTGGTCAGCGAGTTGGCCCAGACGGCCGCGACGATGTAGGACAGCCACATCGCGATGTCGGAGACGCAGGCGATCAGCATGGAGCGTTCGCGCTGGCGCGCCTGCTCCGAGATCGCCTGGCCGCCATAGTTGCTCTTGCCCATCCGTGCGGCCATCCTGATCTGCCAATGCGTGAACTATGCCAGGAACGGCGGCCGGTTCACGCCGGAATGCACTGCTTGACCCCGGCGACGGCCGCGACTAGTGTCCGCGCCCGTTCTCGAACGTCCGAGAGCATTGTGCCCCCGAGGGGGCCGGCCGGTCCGCGAGTGTCGCGCGCCGGCCCGATTTCGTTTGGGCGCGTTGCGCGACGCGCGCCGGCAGGGTGAGTGCATGTTCGAAAGCCTGACGACACGGCTGGGCAATGTCTTCGACCGCCTGAAGCGGCGCGGGGCCTTGTCCGAATCCGACGTCGGCGAGGCGCTGCGCGAGATCCGCGTCGCCCTGCTGGAGGCCGACGTCGCGCTCCCCGTCGTCCGCGACTTCGTCGAGAAGGTGCGCGAGAAGGCGGTCGGCCAGGAGGTCGTGCGCTCGGTCACGCCGGGCCAGATGGTGGTCAAGATCGTCCACGACCATCTGGTCGAGACGCTGGGCACCGCCGCCTCGGAGATCAACCTGGAGGCGGCGGCGCCGGTCGTGGTGCTGATGGTCGGCCTCCAGGGCTCGGGCAAGACCACGTCCACCGGCAAGATCGCGCTCCGCCTCCGGACGCGCGAGCGCAAGCGCGTGCTGATGGCCTCCCTCGACGTCGCGCGGCCGGCCGCCCAGCGGCAGCTGGCGGTGCTGGGCGAGCAGGCCGAGGTGCCGACGCTGCCGATCGTCCCGGGCGAACCGCCGCTGGCGATCGCCCGCCGGGCGCTGCAGACGGCGCGCCTGGAAGGCTACGACGTGCTGATGCTCGACACGGCCGGGCGCCTGCACATCGACGACGCGCTGATGGCCGAGGTCGCCGCCGTCCGCGATGCGACCAAGCCGACCGAGACCCTCCTCGTCGTCGACGCCATGACGGGCCAGGACGCCGTCAACGTCGGCAAGAGCTTCGCCGAGCGCGTCGGCATCACCGGCATCGTGCTCACCCGCGTCGACGGCGATGCCCGCGGCGGCGCCGCGCTCTCGATGCGCGCCGTCACCGGGCAGCCGATCAAGCTCATCGGCACCGGCGAGAAGCTGGACGCCATCGAGCCCTTCCATCCCGAGCGCATCGCCGGCCGCATCCTCGGCATGGGCGACGTCGTCAGCCTCGTCGAGCGGGCGGCGGAGACGATCGAGAAGGAGGAGGCCGAGCGCCTCGCCGCCAAGGTCCAGAAGGGCGAGTTCGACCTCGACGACCTGCTGTCGCAGCTGCGCCAGCTCAAGAAGATGGGCGGCGTCTCGGGCCTGATGGGCCTCCTGCCCGGCATCGCCAAGGTCAAGAAGCAGATGGCCGAGGCCAACATCGACGAGAAGGCGCTGGGCAAGCAGGAGGCGATCATCCTGTCGATGACCCGCGTCGAGCGGAAGAAGCCGGACCTCATCAAGGCGTCGCGCAAGCAGCGCATCGCCGCCGGCTCCGGCTGCTCGGTGCAGGACGTCAATCGCCTGCTGAAGCAGTTCGACCAGATGCGCGCGATGATGAAGCAGGTCAGCAAGCTCGGCGCCAAGGGGATGATGCGGGGCGGCATGCCCGGCATGGGCCTCGGCCCCGGCATGATGCCCAAGGGCTTCGATCCTTCCCGGTTCGGCCGCCGCTAGGCCCGGCCGACCCACCCGAAACCAAGACCTTCACCCAATCCCGAACGGAGACCGAGAACCCATGCTGAAGATCCGGCTCGCCCGTGGCGGCGCCAAGAAGCGCCCCTTCTACTCGATCGTCGTCACCGACTCGCGCAACCCGCGCGACGGCCGCTTCCTCGAGAAGATCGGCACCTACAACCCGATGCTGGCGCGCGACCATGCCGACCGGCTGAAGCTCGACGACGCGCGGGCGACCCACTGGCTGAACTTCGGCGCCCAGCCGTCCGACCGCGTCGCCCGCTTCCTGGCCGACCGCGGCCTGCGCGCCCCGGTCGCCACGAAGGAGACGCCGAAGAAGAGCGCCCCCAAGGCGAAGGCCCAGGAGCGCGCCAAGGCCGCCGCCGCGGCCGAGGCCTGAGCCGACGGGCAGCCTTCGGGACCGGCGACCATGGACCCTGCGACGGTGGCGGCCGCGGATGACGGCGACCCGCTGGTGCTGGTCGGCACGGTCGTCGGCGTCCACGGCGTGCGCGGCAACGTGAAGATCAAGAGCTACACCGACGATCCGGCGGCGCTCGGCCGCTATCGCCCGGTCCTCGACGGCGAGGGGCGGCCCGTCCGCCTGCGCGTCGTCGGCGAGGCCAAGGGCACGGTGCTGGCCCAGTTCGACGGCGTCGCCGACCGCGATGCCGCGGAGGCGCTGCGCGGTACCCGTCTCTTCGTCCCGCGCTCGGCCCTGCCGCCGCCCGCGGAGGAGGAGTTCTACCATGCCGACCTGATCGGCATGGTGGTCGAGACCGGCGGCGGCGAACGGCTGGGCACGGTCGTCGAGGTCGCGAACTACGGCGCCGGCGACGTGCTGGAGGTGCGGCCGGAGCGGGGGACCTCGATCCTCGTCCCCTTCACCCGCGCCGTGGTCCCGGTCGTCGACCTCGCGGCGCGGCGGGTGGTCGTCGATCCGCCGGCCGGACTGCTCGACCCGGTGCGGGCCGACGAGCGGGACGGGGCCGA
>NZ_JAYSFE010000081.1:0-18367 GCF_041913585.1 Allostella sp. | reverse complement strand
ATCCGCCGGCCGGACTGCTCGACCCGGTGCGGGCCGACGAGCGGGACGGGGCCGATGAGCGGGGCGGGACCGCCGACGCGGCCGAGGGGGTGTCGTGAGCGCGCCCGCCTGGACCGCCCGGGTGCTGACGCTGTTCCCGGAGATGTTCCCGGGGCCGCTCGGCCATTCGCTTGCCGGCAAGGCGCTGGCGGCCGGCCTGTGGTCGCTGGAGGCGGTGGACATCCGCTATTTCGCGACCGACCGGCACCGCTCCGTGGACGATGCCGCCTTCGGCGGCGGCCCGGGGCTGGTGATGCGGCCGGACGTGATCGACGCCGCCCTCTCCGCGGTCATGGGCGTGACCGGCCCGGAGCGCGAGCGGCCGGCGGACGAGGCGCTGATCTATCTCTCGCCGCGCGGCCGGCCGCTGACCCAGGCCCGGGTCCGCGAACTGGCGGCGGCACGGCGGGTGACGCTGCTCTGCGGCCGCTACGAGGGCGTCGACCAGCGCGTTCTCGACGCCTGGTCGGTCGAGGAGATCAGCGTCGGCGACTATGTGCTGTCCGGTGGCGAGCCGGCGGCCATCGTCCTCATCGACGCCTGCGTCCGGCTGCTGCCGGGCGTGATGGGCGACGCGGAGACGCTGGCCGAGGAGAGTTTCGAGGGGGGGCTGCTCGAATACCCCCACTACACGCGTCCCCAGGAGTGGCGGGGGCGCAAGGTGCCCGAGGTCCTGGCCTCGGGCCATCACGAGAATATCCGCGCCTGGCGGCGGGCGCAGTCGGAGGCGGCGACACGCGAGCGTCGTCCCGACCTGTGGGCCCGCCGGCAGGCGCCGTCGGCAGTGAAGGAAGGAAAGTCGCGATGAACGTGCTTCAGAAGTTCGAGGCCGAGCAGGTCGAAAAGCTGCTGGCAGAGCGCGGGGTGCCGGAGTTCGGCCCCGGCGACACGCTGCGGGTCAGCGTCAAGGTCGTGGAGGGCGAGCGCGAGCGCGTCCAGGCGTTCGAGGGCGTGTGCATCGCCCGCAAGAATGCCGGGATCAACTCGAGCTTCACGGTCCGCAAGATCTCCTACGGCGAGGGCGTGGAGCGCATCTTCCCGCTCTATTCGCCGCGCATCACGGCGATCGACGTCGTCCGCCGCGGCGACGTGCGCCGTGCCAAGCTCTATTATCTCCGCGGTCGCACCGGCAAGGCCGCGCGCATCGCCGAGAAGAGCCAGCCGATGGGCGAGGCCGCCGCCGCCAAGAAGTCCGCCAACAAGCAGTAGGGCCGGGCGCCCCCGGGGGACCTGCAATCCCGAAGGGGGCCGAACCCGCGCCGGAGAAAGCCCGAGGATCGCTCCTGCCATGGCCAAGCCGCGCACGCTCTTCGACAAGATCTGGGACAGCCACGTCGTCGATCGCCAGGAGGACGGCACCTGCGTCCTCTACGTCGATCGCCACCTCGTGCACGAGGTCACCAGCCCGCAGGCCTTCGAGGGCCTGCGCATGGCCGGCCGCAAGGTGCGGCGCCCGGACGCCACGCTCGCCGTCGCCGACCACAACATCCCGACCCTCAACCGCAAGGCCGGCATCGACGATCCGGAATCGCGCCTGCAGGTGGAGACGCTGGAGAAGAACGTGGCCGCCTTCGGGGTGCCGTACTTCCCGGTCGAGGACGTGCGCCAGGGAATCGTCCACATCATCGGGCCGGAGCAGGGCTTCACCCTGCCGGGCACGACGATCGTCTGCGGCGACAGCCACACCTCGACCCACGGTGCCTTCGGCGCGCTCGCCTTCGGCATCGGCACGTCCGAGGTCGAGCATGTGCTCGCCACCCAGACGCTGATCCAGCGGCCGGCGAAGAACATGCTGGTGGCGGTCGACGGCGAGCTGCCGTTCGGGGTGACGGCGAAGGACCTCGTGCTGGCGATCATCGGGCGCATCGGCACGGCGGGCGGCACCGGGCACGTCATCGAGTATGCCGGCAAGGCGATCCGCGACCTCTCGATGGAGGGGCGGATGACCGTCTGCAACATGACGATCGAGGGCGGCGCGCGGGCCGGCCTGATCGCGCCGGACGAGACCACCTTCGCCTACCTCGCCGGCCGGCCGATGGCGCCCAAGGGCGCCGCCTGGGAGCAGGCCGTCGCCTACTGGCGGACGCTGCCCACCGATCCGGGCGCCGTCTACGACAAGGAAGTGCGGATCGACGCCGCGGCCATCGCGCCGCAGGTCACCTGGGGCACCAGCCCCGAGGACGTGCTGCCGATCACCGCGCGGGTCCCGAACCCGGCGGAGATCGCCGACGAGGCGAAGCGCGCGGCGATGGAGCGGGCGCTCGCCTACATGGGCCTGACGCCGGGAATGCCGCTGACCGAGGTGCCGGTGCAGAAGGTCTTCATCGGCTCGTGCACCAACGGCCGGATCGAGGACCTCCGTGCCGCCGCCGCCGTCGCCAAGGGGCGTCGGGTGGCCGCCGGCGTCCACGCCCTGATCGTCCCGGGCTCGGGTCTGGTGAAGGAGCAGGCGGAGGCCGAGGGGCTGGACCGCGTGTTCCAGGAGGCCGGGTTCGACTGGCGCGAGCCGGGCTGCTCGATGTGCCTCGCCATGAACGCCGACAAGCTGCAGCCGGGCGAGCGCTGCGCCTCGACCTCGAACCGCAACTTCGAGGGCCGGCAGGGTCGCGGCGGGCGCACCCACCTGGTGAGCCCGGCGATGGCCGCCGCCGCCGCCGTCAGCGGCCGCCTGGCCGACGTCCGCGAACTCGCGGCCTGAGTTTCGACGGGAGGAACGGACGATGCAGAAGTTCACCCAGCTCACCGGCGTCGCGGCGCCGCTGCCGATGATCAACATCGACACCGACAAGATCATCCCCAAGCAGTTCCTGAAGACGATCGAGCGCAAGGGCCTCGGCAAGGGCCTCTTCGACGAGCTGCGGCGGCGCCCGGACGGCTCCGAGATCGCGGAATTCGTGCTGAACCAGCCGCAGTACCGGAACGCCGAGATCCTGATCGCCGGCGACAATTTCGGCTGCGGATCGAGCCGCGAGCACGCGCCCTGGGCGCTGCTCGACTTCGGCATCCGCTGCATCATCGCGCCCAGCTTCGCCGACATCTTCTACAACAACAGCTTCAAGAACGGGATCCTGCCGATCGCCCTGCCGCAGGCGGTGGTCGACCAGCTCATGGAGGACGCCCGCAAGGGCGCGAACGCCAAGATCGCCATCGATCTCGAGGCGCAGACGATCACCCGGCCGGACGGCGAGGTCATCCATTTCGACCTCGACCCGTTCCGCAAGCACTGCCTCCTCAACGGGCTCGACGACATCGGCCTGACGATGGAGAAGGGCGAGCGGATCGATTCCTACGAGAGCCGTCAGCGGGCGAGCCAGCCCTGGCTGCAGCCCGCGGCCCGCTGATCCCGGCATTCTTCCCCGGGGGGGGCGCCGCACCGGCGGCCCCCCGCCCTTCCTGCCCCTGCCTTCCGCTCGCGATCTGACGAGGACGCCCATGGCTGCCAACAAGAAGATTCTCGTTCTCCCCGGTGACGGCATCGGCCCCGAGGTGATGGGCCAGGTGCGCCGCGTCGTCGATTGGTTCGCCAAGCATCGCGCGGTCGGCTTCGACCTCCAGGAGGGGCTGTGCGGCGGTGCCGCGCTGGACAAGCACGGCACGCCGCTGACCGACGAGACGATGGCCGACGCCATGGACGCCGACGCCGTCCTGTTCGGGTCGGTCGGCGGCCCGAAATGGGACGACCTGCCGTTCGAGAAGAAGCCCGAGCGCGGCCTCTTGCGGCTGCGCAAGGAGATGGACCTCTTCGCCAACCTGCGGCCGGCGGTGGTCTTCGACCCGCTGGTCGGCGCCTCGTCGCTGAAGCCGGAGATCGTCCAGGGGCTCGACCTGCTCATCATCCGCGAGCTGACGGGCGGGGTCTATTTCGGCGAGCCGCGCGGCATCGAGACGCTGCCCGACGGCACCAAGCGGGGCTTCGACACCCAGGTCTACACCACGCCCGAGATCGAGCGCGTCGCCGACGTCGCCTTCGACCTCGCGCGCAAGCGGCGCAACAAGGTGACGTCGGTCGAGAAGGCCAACGTCATGCATTCGGGCGTGCTCTGGCGGCAGACGGTGACGGCGCTGCATGCGGCGAAGCACCCGGACGTCGAGCTCGGCCACATGTACGCCGACAACTGCGCCATGCAGCTCGTGCGCTGGCCCAAGCAGTTCGACGTCATCGTCACCGACAACCTCTTCGGCGACATGCTGTCGGACTGCGCGGCGATGCTGACCGGCTCGCTCGGCATGCTGCCCTCGGCCTCGCTCGGCGCCACCGACGCGACCGGCCGGCGCCGCGCGCTCTACGAGCCGGTCCACGGCTCGGCGCCCGACATCGCCGGCAAGGGCATCGCCAACCCGCTCGCCGAGCTGATGAGCTACTCGATGATGCTGCGCTACTCGTTCGACCTGGCCGCGGACGCCGACCTCGTCGACCAGGCGATCAGCCGGGTGCTGGCCGAGGGCAAGCGCACGGCCGACATCGCCGAGGCTGGCTCGACCAAGGTCTCGACCAGCCAGATGGGCGACGCGATCCTCGACGCGCTCGACCGTCTCGGCCGCTGATCCGGCGGGCGCCCGCCTTCCCTCAGGGGGCGGGCGCCAGGTTCACGAAATAGGGACGGCAGCCGGCATCGTCGCCGCTGCCGCGGCAAAAGCCGAGCGCCGCCTCGACCGCGGCCGCGGTCGAATCGCGCCCGGTGGACCAGCCGAACCGGCCCGAGGGCGAGGCGGCGAAGGCCTTTTCTCCCGGCCCGGCGAGGTAGCGGTCGAAGGCGGCGCGATGACGGTCTCCGGCCGCCGGCAGGCCGTCCGGCCGCAGCGCATCGGGCGACCATGTCGGCAGGCCGAGGCGGCGCAGGAAGGCATCGACCAGCGGCCACCAGCGTTCCGGGGCGCGGCCATAGAGCGTGTGCCCGTCGCTCCCGAAGGGCGGCAGCAGGTGGAACTCGGCCGCGCCGCCGGCGGCGGCATAGGCCGCATGCATGGCGCGCGACAGGTCGGGGCCGAAGAAGAGGTCGTTCTCGGCATAGATCCAGAGGGCGGGCGCGCGCGCCGTGCGCCCGTATTCGGCGAAGGCCGCCACCAACCGGTCCGGCCGGCAGACGTCGTTCGGTCCGCGCGAGCCGCGGCCGCCGGCGAAGCTGACGACGCCGACCAGTCCCGGCGGCGCGTCGGCCGCGAGCGCCGTCGCCGCGAAGCCGCCGGCGGAGACGCCGACCAGCAGCAGCCGTCCCGGATCGGCCCAGTCCTGCCGCGCGAGCCAGCGCGCCGCCTCGCGCAGGTCGACCGCCGCGGCGCGGCCGGCCGCGGCATAGGCGCGATCCTCGCACGGGCCGGCCGCCTCGACGAAGGCGCCGCCCGAGGCGCCGTAGCCGCGGCGCAGCACCGACAGCGCGACCCAGCCGCGCCGGGCGAAGTCGCGCGCCTGCCGGGCGGCGCCCTCGGCCCGCATCGTCACCCGCTCGGCCGGGTCCCGCGGGGCGCCGTGGGTCAGCACCACCATCGGGAAGCGCCCGGCCCGGTCCGGCCGGGCGAGATAGCCGGAGAGGGCCAGGGCCGGCGCACCGGCCTCGGGCTCGATCGCGACCTGGACCGGGCCCTCGATCAGCCCGTCGAACCGCGCCTGGGCGGCGGCCGGCACGGCCGCCGGGAGAACCAGCAGCAGCGCGGCGAGGAGGCAGCGGGCCGCCGCCGGGAGGCCCGTCCGGCGCCGCCCCTGGTCAGCCACCGGCGGCCGTCCGCGTCGTCACCGCCATGCGCTCGAGCACGAGGTCGGCGACCAGGCGGTAGCCGATCTCGGCGAAATGGGCGCCGTCGTCGGCCCGCAGCCGGCGCGGCCCGCGTCCGGTGTCCGGCAGATAGGCCATGTAGCTGCCGTCCGGCCCCTCGACCGCCTGGGCGATCGGCACCCATCGCTCGTTGCGCGCCGCCACCCGCTCCTCCTGCAGACGGCTGATCGTGCGCATGCCGCGATTGTTGGTCTCGTCGCGCAGGGCCGGCAGCGCCACCCAGTAGAGCGGAATGCCGGCCGTCTTGACGACGTCGATCAGTTCGTCGATGCGCTGCGCATAGATCCGGACCCAGTCCGGGCTGGCGAACTCATGGCGGCGATGGGTCTCGGGATCGACGATCGAGCGGAAATCGTTGAGGCCCATCCACATGACGACGGCATCCGGGCGGCGTTCGGTCACCACCGTCTGCAGCTTGGTGCGCCAGTCGAGATCGTGATAGCGGGTGAAGCCGGTCGACTGCACCCCGGCCGAGAGCACGGTCATCCGGCCGATCTGGCGGGCGCGCATGGCGAGCGAACTGCCCAGTCCCTGGGCCAGCGAATCGCCGATGACGGCGATCCGCATTGGCCGTTCCGCGTCGGCGGCCGCCGGGCGAGCGGCGGCGCCGAAGGACGCGCAAAGGGCGAGGGCGGACCACAGGAGGGCCCGCCGGCGGCTGACGATCATCGCTCCTCGCAATTTCGGCTGGACACCGGAACCCGTCCGCAAGAATACCACCGGCCATGATCGGATCGAAGGTCCCCGCGCCGGCCGTCCGCACCGCCCTGGCGGCGATGGCGGTCCTCGTCGGCCTCGGCGGATGCGGGTCGGGGCGGTCGGCCCCGATCCAGGCGCCGGCCGCGCCCGCGACCGCCGGCATGCCGGGCCCCTGCGGCAGCAGCCGGCCGGACCCGCTCCGCGTCGAGCCCCCGGGTGCCGCCCGGCCGGCGGTCGAGCGGCCGATGGCGAGCCGGGGGCAGCCGCTGGCACCCTTCCACGAGGCGCTGGCCCGGCTCGATCGCCGGGAGGCGGCCGAGCCGGTCGCGATCGTCATCCTCGGCGACAGCCACATGGCCGCCAACTACTTCTCCGGCCGGCTGCGCGAGCGCCTGCAGGCGCGCTTCGGCTCCGCCGGGCCGGGCGCCATGCCGGGGCGGCCGACCCAACGGGCCTACCGCAACCCGCTGGCCGAGGTCCAGCAGACCGGAAGCTGGACCGGCGTCAACAGCCTGCGCGCCACGACGCCGGGTCCGTTCGGCCTCAGCCTCTACCGCCTGCGGGCCGACGAGCCGGGGGCGGCCCTGGTCGCGACGGCCAGCGAGCCCGCCGGCTTCGAGCGCCTGACCGCCGGCTTCGTGCGCACGCCGGGCGGCGGCGGCATCCGCGTGCTGGCCGACGACTGCCCGCTCGGCACCGTCGCGACCGGCGGCGAGGGCGGCGTCGCCGGGCTGGTGGCCGACCTGCCGCGCGGCACCACGCGGGTCGCCATCGAGGCGACGGACGGCCCGGCCGAGCTGATCGGCTGGCGGCTGGTGCGGCGGCGCGGCCTCGTCGTCGACAGCCACGGCGTCAACGGCGCCCAGCTCTCGATGCTGGCGAACCTCGACCCGGAGCTCGTCGCCGCCGAGCTGCGCCAGCGCGATCCGGCGCTCGTCATCCTCGCCTTCGGCACCAACGAGGCCTTCTCGCCGGATCTGCCCGAAAGCCGCTTCCGCGCCGTCATCGACGAGCGCGTGGCGGCGCTGCGCCGGGCGGTTCCGCGGGCGGCGATCCTGCTCGTCGGGCCGCCCGATTCCGCGATCTCGAGCCGCACCGCGCCGCTGCGCGGCCGGCGCCCGGCCGGTTGCCGCTGGAAGGAGCCGCCCAACCTCGCCATGGTCAAGACGGTGCTGCGACAAGAGGCGACCCGCCTCGGCGTCGCCTACTGGGACTGGTCGCGGCTGACCCGCGGGCCGTGCGGCGTCGATGCCATGACCCGCGCCAACCCGCCGCTCGCCCAGGCCGATCGCGTCCATTTCACGGCCGAGGGCTATGCCGCCGCCGCCGACCAGCTCGCCCGCTTCCTGATCGACGGCTACGCGCGCCGCCGCAAGGTATCCTGACCCGGGCTCCGCGGCCGGCCGCCGCCCCATGCTGTTCCCGACCGTCCAGTTCCTGGTCTTCTTCTGCGTCGTCTTCGCCGCCCACTGGTCGCTGGCGGACCGGCCGCGCCTCGACAAGACGATGCTCCTGCTGGCGAGCTGGTTCTTCTATGCCAGCTGGCACCCGTCCTTCCTGGCGCTGCTGATCGGCAGCGCGGCCAATTCCTGGCTCGCCGGGTTCCTGCTCGACCGCCTGCCGCAGGGCACCAGGGCGCGCCGGGCGGTGACCGCCGCCTCGGTCGGCCTGCACCTGCTGACGCTGGGGGTCTTCAAGTACTACGGCTTCTTCGGTCCCGAACTGCTGGCGCTGGGCGCCCGCCTCGGCCTTGCCCTGCCGCTGCCGCTGCTGGAGATCGTGCTGCCGGTCGGCATCTCCTTCTTCACCTTCCAGGGCATCTCCTACGTCGTCGACGTCGCCCGCGGCGACGCGCGGGCCGCCCGCGATCCGCTCGACGTCTTCCTCTACATCGCCTTCTTCCCGCATCTCGTCGCCGGGCCGATCGTGCGGGCAGCGCATTTCCTGCCCCAGCTCGCGGCCCCGCCCCGGGCCGACCGGGTGCCGCTGGTGATGGCGGGGCTGCTGATCCTGGGCGGGCTCTTCAAGAAGACGGTGATCGCCAACGGGCTGGCGACCGGCCTCGTCGACCCGGTCTTCGCCGATCCCGCCGCCCACGGCGCGCTCGACCTGTGGCTCGCCACCTACGGCTACGCGGTCCAGATCTACTGCGACTTCTCGGCCTATTCCGACATCGCGATCGGCGTCGCGGCGCTGCTCGGGTTCCATTTCCCGCGCAACTTCGACCAGCCCTACCGCGCCCGCTCGCTGGCGGAGTTCTGGCGGCGCTGGCACATCTCGCTGTCGAGCTTCCTGCGCGACTATCTCTACCGGCCGCTCGGCGGCAACCGCCGCGGCCCGCGCCGGACCATGGCCAATCTGCTGCTCGTCATGCTGCTGGGCGGTCTCTGGCACGGCGCCGCCTGGACCTTCGTGCTCTGGGGCCTGCTGCACGGGCTGGCGCTGGCGGTCGAGCGGGCCGCCGGCTGGAAGGGCGCCGCCGGCTGGCGCGGCCTCCTGGCGGCGATCCTCGTCTTCCACCTCGTCTGCGCCGGCTGGATCCTCTTCCGCAGCCCCGACGCCGCGATGGCGGGGGAGGTCTTTGCAGGTCTCTTCCTGGGCGCGGGCGAGGTCGGGACGCGGGCGACCGGCTGGACGGTCGGGCTGATCCTGCTCGGCCTCGCCCTCCACTGGCTGCCGGCGGGTTGGCTCGGCCGGGTCGAGGCGGCGTTCCGCACCTGGCCGGCCTGGGCCTTCGGCCTGCTCGCCGGGGCGGCCCTGGTCGCGATCGACGCGATCGGGCCGGACGGCGTCGCCCCCTTCATCTATTTCCAGTTCTGACGGGAGACGGTCCCGATGCGGCAGCCCTGGCTCGACGGCGGCGAACCCGCCCCCGGCGCCCCGCCCGATCTCTTCACCCGCAAGACCGCGGTGGTGCCGGCGCGGCGGGCCGGGGCGGCGCTGGCGCTGGCGGTGCTGGTGCTGGTCGCAGGAACGACCGCGGAACAGGCCCGCGCGGTCCTCGACCTGCCGCTCTGGCCCGGCACCGACCAGCTGATCGGGCTGGTCGACGCGCTCGACGGCGCCGCCCGCGCCGTCGGTCTCGACCAGCCGCACGCGGCGCTGCGGGCGCTCGCCCGGCGGCTGGAGGGCGCCGGCGACTACTGAGCCGGCCGGTACCCCTCCCAGCCGGCGCGGCGCAGTTCGCAGGCAGGACAGGTGCCGCAGCCATAGCCCCATGCGTGGCGATGCGTCCGGTCGCCGAGATAGCAGGTCACCGTCTCCTCGCGGATCAGGTCGACCAGCGCCGCCCCGCCCAGCGCCTCGGCCAGCGCCCAGGTCGCGGCCTTGTCGCGCCACATCAGCGGCGTGTGGATGGTGACCCGCCGGTCGAGCCCGAGGGTCAGCGCCACCTGCAGCGCCTTCAGCGTGTCGTCGCGGCAGTCGGGATAGCCCGAATAGTCGGTCTCGCACATGCCGCCGACGAGGTGGCGGATGCCGCGGCGGTAGGCGAGGGCGGCGGCGTAGGTGAAGAAGAGCAGGTTGCGGCCGGGCACGAAGGTGCTGGGCAGGCCGGCGGCCGTCATCGTGATCTCGGCGTCGCGGGTCAGCGCCGTTTCGCTGATCCGGCCCAGGGTCGAGAGGTCGAGCAGGTGGTCGGGGCCGAGCCGCTCCGCCCATTGCGGCCGGACGCGCGCCATGCCGTCGCGCAGGCGGGGGCGGCAGTCGAGCTCGACGCGATGGCGCTGGCCGTAGTCGAAGCCCAGCGTCTCGACCCGGCCGAAACGGTCGAGCGCCCAGGCGAGGCAGGTGGCGGAATCCTGTCCGCCGGAGAGCAGGACGAGGGCTGGTTCGTCGGCGTGCGACATCGGGAGCACCCGGGCTGGCGAGGGAAGGTCCAGGTCCGTCGATAGCACGGGACGGGCCATGCTTGCTCGCGGACGCGCCGCCCTCTAGTTTGCCCGCCGCCCGCGCCGGCTCGCGATTGGGGCGTAGCCAAGTGGTAAGGCAGCGGATTTTGATTCCGCCATTCCCAGGTTCGAATCCTGGCGCCCCAGCCAGCGCGACAGCCACTGAACCGGACGTTACCCTGCGGCGACGTAGCCGCGTGGCACGACGCGCCCGTCGTGCCGCGTCGCGAGGGAAGGGGGCTCGGCGATGGAATGGATCGCGATCGGGATCGCAGCCGCGGTCGTGCTGTGGCTGGTCATCGTCTACAACCGGCTGGTCGCCCTGCGCCAGACGACCAACCAGGCCTGGGCCGACGTCGACGTGCAGCTGAAGCAGCGGCACGACCTGGTGCCCAACCTGGTCGAGACGGTGAAGGGCTATGCCGGGCACGAGCGCCAGACGCTGGCCGAAGTCGTGGCCGCCCGCAATGCCGCGGCGGCGGCCCATGGCCCGGACGAGGCCGGCCGCGCCGAGGCGGCGCTGTCGGGGGCGCTGGGCCGGCTCTTCGCGCTCGCCGAAGCCTATCCCGAGCTGAAGGCCGCGGCGAACTTCCTCGAGCTCCAGCGCGACCTGTCCGATCTCGAGAACCGGATCGCGGCGGCCCGCCGCTTCTTCAACAACGCCGTCTCGGAGTTCAACGCCGCCATCGAGCAGGTGCCGGCGGTGCTCTTCGCGGGCGCGCTCGGCTTCCGCGCCCGTGGGTTCTTCGAGCTCGGCGCCGACGAGCGCCAGGTCGTCGAGGCGCCGCCGCGCGTCGCCTTCTGAACCCGGCGGCCGGGACGTCCGCCACCATGATGGCCGCCGTCGGCCTCAAGACGCATCTCTGGAACAACGGGCTGCGCTCGCTGCTGCTGCTCGCCGGCTTCCCCCTCCTGCTGCTGCTCGTCGCCTACGCGGTGGCGCTGCTGCTGGCCGCGGGCGAGGCCGGGAGCATCGGCGAGGGCCTCGCGGACGCGGCCCGCCGGCTGCCGCTGTTGGCGGCCCTGTCGGCGGCGGCGGCGCTCGCCTGGTTCGCGGTCGCCTGGTTCTGGAACGTCCGGCTGGTCGGCGCCATGACCGGTGCCCGCATGGTCGACCGCCGCGCCGCCCCGGAGCTGCACGCGGCTCTGGAGACGCTCTGCATCTCCCGCGGCCTGCCGACGCCGCGCCTCGGCATCATCGAGACCGCGGCACGCAACGCCTATGCCGCCGGGGTGAGGCCGGGCCAGTACACCATCGTCGTCACCCGCGGCCTGCTGGACGCGCTGGAGCCGGCGGAGGTCGAGGCGGTGCTGGCGCACGAGCTCAGCCACATCCGCCATGGCGACGTGCGGATGCTGATGGTGGCGACGGTCTTCGTCGGCATCCTGTCGCTGCTGGCCGACCTGATCGGGCGCGGCGGACGGTATGTCCGGATCGGCGGCGGCGGCCGGCGCGCGGGCGGCGAGCGCAAGGGCAATGCCGGCGCCGCCTTGGTCCTGGTGCTGGTCGCGGTCGCCTGCATCGTGCTGGCGCGAGTGCTGGCCGTCGCCGTCCGCCTCGCCCTCTCCCGCGCCCGCGAGTTCATGGCGGACGCCGGCGCGGTCGAGCTGACGCACAACCCCGACGCCCTGATCGCCGCCCTGCGCAAGATCGAGGGACGCTCGGCCATGCCCGGGGTGCCGGCCGACCTGCATGCCCTGCTGATCGACGATCCGCCGCGCCCCGGCGTCTTCGCCCGCCTGACGGCGACCCATCCGAGCGTGGCCGACCGCATCGCCGCCCTGGTCGCCTTCGCCGGCGGTCGCGACCCCGGCCCGATGGCGGCGGAGCCGCCCGACGGCTCCGGTTCCGCCGGTCGTGATGCGGCAATGGTTCCCGGGTTACGATAGCGCCATGTCCGATGGCCGGCCGCCCGATTCCGACGACGCTCCGCCCGATCGCGACCAGGTGACGGTCGAGCTCAGCGCCGCCATTGTCGCGGCGACGCCCGCCGGCCCGACGGTGCTGGTGCTGTGTGGCGGCGGCGGCGAGGCCCCGGGGCTGCCGTCCGGCCCGCTCGAGGCCGCCCATCGCACGCTGGAGGCCGGCCTGCGCGCCTGGGTCGCCGAGCAGACGCGCCAGAGCCTCGGCCATGTCGAGCAGCTCTACACCTTCGGCGACCGTGACCGGGCGGCTGCCGCCGGCGCGCGGGCGCTGTCGATCGGCTATCTCGCGCTGGTCCGCGAGGCCCGGCCCGCCGGCAGCGCCGACGCCGCCTGGGAGAACTGGTATCGCTGGTTCCCCTGGGAGGACCGGCGTGCCGGCCGCCCGGCCCTGGTCGACCGGCTGGAGGCGCGGCTGCTGGCCTGGGCGGAGGATGCCGCCGGCGTCGGCGAGCGCCAGGCGCGGCGGGACCGGCTCGCCGCGACCTTCGGCATCGGCGCCGACGGCTGGATCGAGGACCGGGTGCTCGAACGCTACGAACTGCTCTACGAGGCGGGGCTCGTCGCCGAGGCCGGCGGCGCCGCCCGGTCGGGCGTCGGCGAGCCGATGCGGGCCGACCATCGCCGCATCCTCGCGACCGCCATCGGCCGCCTGCGCGGCAAGATCAAGTACCGGCCGATCGTCTTCGAACTGATGCCACCCACCTTCACCTTCCTCCAGCTCCAGCAGACGGTCGAGGGACTGGCCGGCATCCGCCTGCACAAGCCGAACTTCCGCCGTCTCGTCGAGCAGCAGGGACTGGTCGAGGAGACCGGCGAGGTCACGGGGGAGACCGGCGGCCGACCCGCCCGCCTGCTGCGCTTCCGGCCGGACGTGCTGCTGGAGCGCCCGGCGCCCGGCCTGCGCCTGCCCCGCCCGCGGACGTCGGCCGCCTGACCGGGGTTGACAGCCTTATACTCAGCAATAGAATAAGCCTCATAAATACTCATATCGAGTATAAGGAGGACGCGATGCGGGTGGCCGAACGGGTTTCCGACGGGGCGCGGCTCGACGCCGCCCGCCGCCGCCTCGACGGGATCATTCCGGCGGCGGAGTGGCACGAGGTGGCCGAGGACATCGACGCCATCCTGCGCCTGAAGCGCCGGCGCAATGCCGTGATCCTCGCCCACAACTACCAGACGCCGGACATCTACCACGGCGTCGCCGACATCGTCGGCGACTCGCTGGCGCTGGCGCGCGAGGCGGCGCGGACCGAGGCGGAGGTCATCGTCCTCTGCGGCGTCCACTTCATGGCCGAGACGGCGAAGCTCCTCAATCCCGACCGGACGGTGCTGATCCCCGACCCGGCGGCCGGCTGCTCGCTCGCCGATTCGATCACCGCCGCCGACGTCCGCCTGCTGCGCGAACGCCATCCCGGCGTGCCGGTCGCGGTCTATGTCAACACCTCGGCGGCAGTGAAGGCGGAGGCGGACATCTGCTGCACGTCCGGGAACGCGCAGCGGGTGGTGGAATCGCTGCCGGGCGACGCCGTGCTCTTCCTGCCCGACGAGTATCTCGCCGCCTGGGTCGCCGGCCGCACGACCAAGCGGATCATTTCCTGGCACGGCCACTGCGAGGTGCATGAGCGCTTCAGCGCCGCCGACATCGCCCGCGTCCGCCGCGCCCATGGCGGGATCGAGGTGATCGCCCATCCCGAGTGCCCGCCGGACGTGCTGGCGGCGGCGGACTTCGTCGGCTCGACCCAGCAGATGACGGACTGGGTGCGCGCGCGGCGGCCGCCTCGGGTGCTGCTGCTGACCGAGTGTTCGATGAGCGACAATGTCGCGGCCGAGGTGCCGGAGGTCGAACTGGTGCGCGCCTGCAACCTCTGCCCGCACATGAAGCGCATCGACCTCGGCAATGTCCGCCGGGCGCTGGAGACGATGACGCATCGGGTCGAGGTCGACCCGGCGATCGCCGATCGCGCGCGGCGTGCGGTCGAGCGCATGCTGGCGGTGCGCTGATGTCCGCCCGTCCGATCGTCGAGCCGCTGCCCGACCTGCTGGTCGAACCGATCGTGCGCGCGGCGCTGATCGAGGACCTGGGCCGCGCCGGGGACATCACGACGATGGCGGTGGTGCCGGCCGGCGCGCGCTTCCGCGGCGCCGTCGTCGCCCGCCAGCCGGGGGTCGTCGCCGGGACCGCGACCACCGCCATCGCCTTCCGTCTCGTCGATCCCGCGGTCCGGGTCGCGGTCGAGCGCCCGGACGGCGCCGCCGTCGCGCCCGGCGACGCGGTGCTGCGCCTCGACGGGCCGGCCCGCGCCGTCCTCACCGCCGAGCGGGTGGCGCTCAACTTCCTCTGCCACCTCTCCGGCATCGCGACGGCGACGGCCGGCCTCGTCGCCGCCGCGCGTCCGCACCCGGCGCGCATCACCTGCACCCGCAAGACGACGCCCGGCCTGCGCGCGCTGGAGAAGCACGCGGTGCGGGCCGGCGGCGGCGTCAGTCACCGCTTCGGCCTCGACGACGGGGTGCTCGTCAAGGACAACCACATCGCCGTCGCCGGCGGCGTCGCCGAGGCGGTGCGCCGCGCCCGCCGCGCCGTCGGCCACATGGTCAAGGTCGAGGTCGAGGTCGACGACCTCGACCAGCTCGCCGAAGCGATGGCGGAAGAACCCGATGCCGTGCTGCTCGACAACATGCCGCCGGGCATCCTGCGCCGCGCCGTCGCCGTCGTCGCCGGCCGCGCCGTCACCGAGGCGTCGGGCCGCGTCACCGCCGCCACCGTCGGCGCCATCGCCGCCACCGGGGTCGACATCGTCTCCGCCGGCTGGATCACCCACAGCGCCCCCGCGCTCGACCTCGGACTGGATGCGGAGTAGGGGGCAGCCCCGGGAGGGTTGATGGAGGGTGGGCAACTGGGGCTATCCTGGCGGCCGGTTCTCCCCTCGCCCCGATCTCCCACTGAAGGCCGCCATGATTCTCGCACGCCCCTCGTCTGCCCGAGACGGCTCTGCCAGCCCGCGCATCGCCATCCTCGGCATCCATCACGAGGGCAGCCGCTTCGCGCCGCCGCTGACCGAGGCCGACACCAGGGAATGGGGCCGGCTCGACGGCGAGGCCCTGATGGCCGACGCCACCTCCGCCAAGCCGCGCTCGATGGGCGGGCTCTGGGGCTTCGTCCGGGCGATGAACGTGACGGGGCCATGGACGCCGGTGCCGATCACCTATCTCGATTGCGGCGCGGCCGGCGCCATCGAGCATGGCTGGTACGTCCGCGTGCGCGAGCACATGCGCCAGGCCCTGATGGCGGCGCTGCCGGTCGACGGCGTCTACTTCCCCCAGCACGGCGCCTCGATCACGACCGAGGAGCTCGACCCCGACGGCGAGCTCTTCCAGATGGCCCGCGACATCGTCGGTCCCGGCGTGCCGATCGTCGCCACGCTCGACCTCCATGCCAACGTCTCCGACCGGATGGTGCAGGCGACCGACCTCCTCGTCGCCTACCGCACCAACCCGCACACCGACCAGTCGGCGCGCGGCCGCGAGGCCGCCGTCGCCATGCGCGAACTGCTGGCGGGGCTGAAGACGGAGCACCACTTCATCCGCCTGCCGCTGATGGCGCCGCAGGTCTCCCAGCTGACCGCCGCCGGCCCCTATGCCGAGATCATCGCCTACGGCCAGACCAAGGTCGACGAAACGGTGATGAACGTCTCCATCCTGGGCGGTTTCACCTATGGCGACACGCCCGACCAGGGCATGGCCTTCATCGTCACCACCCGCGGCGACGGCGCCCGCGCGCGCGAGGTCTGCAAGGAACTGGCGGGGCGCGTCTGGGCCGGTCGCGAGCGCTTCCTGCCGAAGCTGACGAGCCTCGACGAGTGCGTGCGCCTGGCGGTCGAGACCGGCCGCGATCGCGGGCGCCGGCCGATCTGCATCGCCGACGTCGCCGACAACCCGGGCGGCGGCGCCCGCGGCAACACCACCTGGCTCCTGGAGGCGCTCTACGCCTCCGGCGCGGAGGGGGTGGTGCTCGGCGTCTTCACCGACCCGCCGCTGGCGGCCGAGGCGCACCGGCTGGGGATGGGCGCCAGCTTCGACGCCTTCTTCAACCGGGCGGAGACGGAGCCGCGCTCGCGCCCCTTCACCGCCCGCGCGACGGTGGTCGGCCTGTCGGACGGCGTCTTCGCCGGTGCCGTCGACGGCAGCGCCGCCGGCACCATGGTCGATCTCGGGCCGACGGCGGCGCTGCAGGTCGGCAACGTCACCGTCGTCGTCATCACCCGCCGGCAACAGTGCCTCGATCCGGGCTATTTCGAGCATGTCGGCGTGCCGGTGGCGACCGCGCGCACCGTTGTCGTCAAGTCGCGCGGCCACTTCCGCGCCGGCTTCCTGCGCCACTTCCAGCCCGACCAGGTGATCGAGGCGGACGTGCCCGGCCTGACCTCGCCGCGGCTGGAGAATTTCGACTTCCGGAGCGTCCGCCGGCCGATCTACCCGCTCGACATGGATGCCGAGTGGACGCCGCCCAACTGACCGCCGGCCAACTGACCGCCGCCCAACTGACCGTCGCCTGCCGACCGACCCTGCCGAAGGACCCGTCATGACCGCCCCCCGCATCGCCGTGCTCGGCCTGCATCACGAAGGCAACCGCTGGGCGCCCGTCGTCCGCCGCGCCGACCTCCGCATCACCTCGGGCGCCGCGCTCGTCGACGACGCGCGCGCCCAGCACCCGCGCGTCACCGGCGGCACCGTCGGCTTCGTCCGCGGCATGGACGAGAGCGGGCCGTGGACGCCGGTGCCGATCGTGCTGGCCGATGCCGGCGCCGCCGGTCCGCTGGATCACGCCCTGTATCTCGAGCTGAAGGAGGAGATGCGCCGCGGGCTGGAGGCGGCGATGCCGCTCGACGGGGTCTATTTCGCCGAGCACGGCGCCTCGATCTCGACCGGCAGCCACGATCCGGACGGCGAGCTCTACGCCATGGCGCGCGCGATCGTCGGCCCGTCGGTGCCGATCGTCACCATCCTCGACCTCCACGCCATGGTCTCGGACGAGATGGTCGAGACGACCGACTACATCTCGGCCTACCTCACCAACCCGCATGTCGACCAGGTCGCGCGCGGCCGCGAATGCGCCAAGGCGATGCGCGACCTGCTCGCCGGCATGAGGACGGCCAAGGCCTTCATCCGCCTGCCGCTGATGGCCCCGCAGGTGACCCAGCTGACGGCCTCCGGCCCCTACGGCGAGATCATCGACTACGGCCAGACCAAGCTCGACGGAACCGTCCTCAACGTCTCGATCCTGGGCGG
Source organism: Allostella sp. (assembly GCF_041913585.1). Taxonomy (NCBI): domain Bacteria; kingdom Pseudomonadati; phylum Pseudomonadota; class Alphaproteobacteria; order Rhodospirillales; family Allostellaceae; genus Allostella; species Allostella sp. The sequence continues at coordinate 753 of NZ_JAYSFE010000081.1, read as the reverse complement.
CTTCACCTATGGCGACACGCCCTACAACGGCATGGCCTTCATCGTCACGACCCGGGACGACGCCGCCCGCGCCCGCAGCCTGTGCCGCGAACTGGCGGAGCGGACCTGGGCCCAGCGCCACCGCTTCGTGCCGCGCCTGACGTCGCTCGACGATTGCGTGAAGGGCGCGCTCGCCCGGGCGGCGGACCCGGCGCTGCCGGCCGCCGTGATCGCCGACGTCGCCGACAACCCGGGCGGCGGCGGCCGCGGCAACACGCTGTGGCTGCTGAAGGCGCTCCATGCGGCGAAGGCGGAGGGGGTCGTCCTCGGCCACCTCTTCGACGCACCGCTCGCCGCCGAGGCGCACCGGCTCGGCGTCGGCGCCGCCTTCGAGGCGCAGTTCAACCGTGCCGAGGACGATCCGCGCTCCGAGCGGCTGACGCTGCCGGCGACCGTGGTCGGCCTCTCGGACGGGGTCTTCGTCGGCCAGGAGGGCGGCTCGCGCGCCGGCATGACGGTCGATCTCGGGCCGACGGCGGTGCTGCGGGTCGGCACCGTCACGGTCGCCGTCATCAGCAAGCGCCAGCAGACGATCGACCCCGGCTATTTCGAGAATCTCGGCGTGTCGGTGACCGGCGCGCGCACGGTCGTCGTCAAGTCGCGCGGCCATTTCCGCGCCGGCTTCTCGAAATATTTCCGTCCCGAGCAGGTCATCGAGGCCGACGTGCCCGGCCTGACCTCGCCCAATCTCGGCAATTTCGAGTTCCGCAACGT
>NZ_JAYSFE010000080.1:0-22656 GCF_041913585.1 Allostella sp. | reverse complement strand
CTAGCCGGCGGCGATCCGGCCGAAGCGGCCGAGATACTTCATCCCGGTGTCGCAGAGGACCGTCGCCACCGTCCGGCCGGGCCCGAGCCGGCGGGCGACGCCGATCGCGGCCACGAGGTTGGCGCCGGTGGAAGTGCCGGCGAAGAGCGCCTCCTCGCGGGCGAGGCGGAGCGCCATCGCCGTTGCCGCCTCGGTCGAGACGCGGACGATCTCGTCGGCGAGGCCGGGCTGCCACAGCGGCACGACGAAGCCGGCGCCGACGCCGTCGATGCCATGCCCGCCCGGCGCACCGCCGGAGAGCACCGGCGATTCGGCGGGCTCGACGGCGACGATCCGCACCGCCGGGTCGTGCTCGCGCAGCCGGCCGCCGATGCCACGCAGCGATGCCGCGGTGCCGACGCTCTGCACGAAGGCGTCGATCGGCCCGCCGGCCTGGGCGCACAGTTCGTCCGCCATCGCGCGGTAGGCGGCGAGCTGGTCGCGGTTGCGCATCTGGTCGGTCCAGAAGGCGCCGGTCCCGGCCGCGATCTCGCCCGCCCGGGCGATCATGGCGCGGGTCAGCTCGCCGGTCATCCGGCCGCCGTCGCTCGGCAGGACATGGAGCCGGGCACCGAGGATGCGCATGTGGTCCAGCTTCTCGCGCTGGAAGGCGTCGGAGGTGACGATGTCGAGCGGGTGGCCGAGCGCGGCGCAGACCAGCGCCAGGGAGACGCCGGTGCTGCCCCCGGTATATTCGACGACCGGTCCGCCTGGGGGCAGGCGGCCGTCGGCGGCGGGGGTCCGGACCATGGCGAGCGCCATCCGGTCCTTCATGCTGCCGGTCGGATTCTCGCTCTCCATCTTGACCAGGATGCGGGCGCCGTCCGCCGGCGCCAGCCGCCGCAGCGGCAGCAGCCGCGTGCTGCCGATCGTGTCCAGGATGTGCATCGTCATGGCCCGTCCTCCGTTGCCGCCGGCGCCCGGCATAGCGCGGACGGTGAAGGTCGGGCGGTCCGGAATCCGGACCCGGTCAGGTGACGTCGGCGCCGCGCTCCTCGAGCAGGCGGCGCAGCACCGACCGATGGCAGCGCGCCTCGTTCTCGCAATAGCAGCCGACCGAGAAGCTGGCGCCCCGGGAGAGTGCGGCCAGCAGGTCGAGCGTCCGGCGCGGGCCGGCCGCGTCCATCTCGGCGCGGTAGTCGCGGACGAAGGCGGCCCATTCCGCGTCGGTCGCGGCGCTACGGGCGTGGGCGACGAGTTCGGCGCTGGGGGCGAGGTCCGGATACCAGACGTCGTACCAGTCGTCGGCCGCATGGCGCTCCTTCGGCACACCGCGCGGCGGCCGCCGGACGGTTCCGATCCGGACGCCTTCGCCCGGCAGGCGCGGCGAGCCGAGGCGGACGATGCGGCAGGTCACGGCGCGGCGCCGTCGACGGCGGCAGGGGCGACCTCGGCGAAGGCGTAGCGGGCGAACCAGCCGGGGAAGGCGCGGGCGAGCGCGCGCGGCCCGGCCACGGCGAGGCCCCGGCGCTGCGCACCCGGGAAGTCGACGTCGCCGCGCCACCAGGCGACGAGGGGCGCCAGCGGCGTCGTCACCGCCAGCGGTTCGGGAAAGCCGGGGTTGCGGCTGCAGAGCTGGCCTTCGCCCGCCGCCAGCAGCAGGAAGCGCGGCGGCCCGCCGTCGACGACGAACCGGACGACCTGCGGCTGGCGCGGCAGCGCCTCCGGCCGCACCCGGCGCTGCATGTCGACCAGCACCGGATCGGCATCGAGATCCTCCTCGTCCGCCCGGCGCGGCAGCCAGCGCTGGCCCCAGGTGCCGAGCGCGGCAAGGACCGGCAGGAGGTCCCGTCCGGCCGCGGTCGGGGCGTATTCCGGGCCATGGTCGCCGTCGTGGCGGGCGAGCACGCCGCCATGCACCAGCGCCTCCAGGCGTTCCGAGAGGACCGTGCGCGAGATGCGCGGGATGCCGCGGCGGATGTCGCTGAAGCGGCGACTGCCGCACAGGACCTCGCGGACGACGAGCAGCGTCCAGCGCCCGCCGAGGAGGTCCTGACCGCGCGCGATGGCGCAGAACTGTCCGTGCCCCTTCATTCGCGGGAGCCTAGCACGGGGCCGGCCGCCGCGACCGGTCCGGATTGCGGACCAGTCGCGGCGGGGGGCGCGAACTCCGCGGGCGGGTGGGGTCAGTCGCGGTCGGGGGCGCCGCCGGGGAAGAGGCCGCGATAGGGCCGGGCCTCGTCGACGGCGCGGGCGAAGGACGGCCGGCGCAGCAGGCGCTCGCGATAGCCGCGGAGATGGCCGAGGGCGGGGTCGATGGGCCGCACCCAGTCGGCATAGAAGAGGGCGGGCGCGGCCGCGCAGTCGGCGAGGCCGAAGCGGTCGCCGGCCGCCCATTCCCGGCCGGCCAGGTGCCCGTCGAGCCAGCGGCAGGCGGTGTCGAGCAGCGCCTCGGCCTCCGCGACGCCGTGCGGGTCACGCCGCTCGGCCGGCCGGATGCGGTCGAACACGATCCGCTGCACCGGCGTCATGACGTAGTTGTCGAAGATGCGGTCGAGCATCCGCGTGTCGAGGGCGGCGTCGGGCGCCTCCGGCACGAGGCGCACCGGCCCCGGATGGTGGAGATCGAGATGCTCGATGATGATCGAGGTCTCCATCACCCGGCGCGCGCCGTCGAGCAGCAGCGGCATCCGCCGGAGGGGCCACAGGGCGGCCCACTCCTCGATCACGGCCGTGTCCCCGAAATCGAGCTGCCGCAGTTCGAACGGCGTCGCGTTCTCGTAGAGCGCGATCAGCACTTTCTGGCAGTAGGACGAGAAGGGATGGGCGTAGAGCTTCAGCACGACGCCCGTCCGGCCGGTTCGGCGACCAGGTCGGCCAGCCGGTCGTAGCTCATGGCGATTCCGTCCTTCATGCAGGCGGCGGCCCCGTCGCGGCCGGCCGCGCTCCGGTAGCGGATGGCGGTGGTCAGGCGGGTCCCTTCCGGCACCGGGTCGAGGCGGGTGGTGACGGTGGTTTCGCCGTCGGTCCAGTCGACGTCGAAGCGTTCGGTGTGGACGAGCCGGTGCGGCGCCTCGACCTCGCGATAGGTGCCGCGCAGGCCGATCTCGCTGCCGTCGGGCTGGCGCCAGACATAGCGGATCGCGCCCCCCGGCCGCGGATCGTTCTCGCAGGCGACGAAGCGGTGTCCCGGCGGGCCCAGGGCCCAGCGCCGGATCGTCTCGGGCGTGGTCAGGGCCCGGAAGACGCGCTCCGGCGGTGCCGGGAACGTTCGTGTCATGACGATGTCCCGTTCGCCCTCGCGGGCGAAGTGCAACGACTGCGGCATCCGTTCGTCTCCGAAAACACTTAACTCATAGACTAAGTGTTGACGGCACGGTGTCAAGCCGGAAGGTCGGGATGCGCGATGGACCGCAGCGACCGGCCGTGGATAGTGGAAGACGGTTCACCGAACGGAGAGGGCGGCGATGCAGCCGACGGCGACGATCTACGGCATCCGCAACTGCGACACGATGAAGAAGGCGCGGACGTGGCTCGACGCCCGCGGCGTCCGGCACGTCTTCCACGACTACAGGGTCGAGGGGATCGATCGGGCGCGGCTCGACGGCTGGATCGACCGGCTGGGATGGGAGGCGCTGCTCAACCGTTCGGGCACCACCTTCCGCAAGCTGCCGGAGGCGGATCGCAGCGACCTCGACCGGGCCAAGGCGACGGCGCTGATGCTGGCGCAGCCGTCGATGATCCGGCGCCCGGTGCTGGAGGCGGACGGCGAGATCCTGGTCGGCTTCAAGCCGGAGGCCTACGCCGCGCGCTTCGCCTGAACGGCCATCCAGCGGGCGGCGGCGTCGAGCAGGCCGGCCAGCACCTCGGCGTCGCTGCGGCCGCTGCGGGCCAGGACATGGAAGGCGTGGTCGGCGCCGTCGGCAAGCTCCAGCGTCGCGATCGGTCCCAGCCCTTCGACCGTCTCGCGGAGCAGCACCGGATCGGCGAGCGCGTCGCGCGTGCCCTGCAGGAAGAGCATCGGCCGGGCGATGCGGGCGAGGTGCTGGGCCCGCTCGCGGCCGGGACGTCCCGCGGGATGGAGCGGGAAGGCGAGGAAGACGAGGCCGGCGACGCCGGGCATGGGGGAGGCTGCCTCCGCCTGGGACGTCATCCGGCCGCCGTAGGAGCGGCCGCCGGCGAAGAGCGGACGGCCGGGCGCGAGGTCGCGCCCCAGGGCGACGGCGGCGCGGACGGTCGCCTGGGCGACCGCCGGCGGGTCCGGCCGTTTCGTGCCGCGCTCCATGAACGGAAACTGGTAGCGCAGGATGGCGACGCCGCGGCGGGCGAGGCCGTCGGCGGCGGCGGCCATCGCCGGGTGGGTCATACCGGCCCCGGCACCGTGGGCGAGCACGAGGCAGGGACCGTTTCCGGGCACGTCCTGCCAGAGGGCGGAGACGGTGCCGAGGTCGGGCACGGCGATCGCGAGCGGACGGGGCGTCATGGCCGGACCTCTTCCCCGATCCGGCCATCGCTGTCCAGGGTGCCGGCCCTGTCGCCGGCCGCTCCGGCTCCCCACATTGGCGGCGATCCGCTCTTTGCCTGCTCGGGATTTCCTTCCCCATGCTCGATACGCGACTGACCTACATCCTCGGCGACGACGACGTGGCCGGCGCCCAGCCGGCGGGGGCGCCGCCCGACGACGGGCCGCTGCTCGACGCCTACTCCGCGGCCGTGACCGCCGTCGTCGATGGCGTCGGGCCGGCCGTCGTGCGCGTCGCGGTGCCCGCCGACCGGGCCGCGGGACGGCGCGGCGGCACCGGTTCCGGCGTCGTCGTCTCGCCCGACGGCCTGGTGCTGACCAACAGCCACGTCGTCCAGGGCGCCCGCCTCGTGCGGCTCGCGGTGCCGGACGGGCGCGAGGTCGAGGCGGCGGTCCTCGGCGACGATCCGCATACCGACCTCGCCGTCCTGCGCGTCACCCACGACGCCACGCTCGCCGCCGCCCGCCTCGGCAACTCCAAGGCGCTGCGGCGCGGCCAGCTCGTGGTCGCGATCGGCAACCCGCTCGGCTTCGAATCGACCGTCACCTCGGGCGTCGTCTCGGCGCTCGGCCGCAGCCTGCGCGGGGCCGCGGGGCGCCTCATCGACGACGTCATCCAGACCGACGCTGCGCTCAATCCCGGCAATTCCGGCGGCCCGCTGGTGTCGAGCCGCGGCGAGGTCATCGGCATCAACACTGCCGTCATCGCCGGGGCGCAGGGCATCTGCTTCGCCGTCTCCAGCAACACCGCGAGCCACGTCCTGGTCGAGATCCTGCGCCACGGCCGGGTCCGCCGCGCCTTCATCGGCATCAGCGCCCAGACCCTGCCGCTGCCGCGGCGCCTGGCCCGCACGCTGGGCTTCGAGAGCAGCCTCGCCGCCATCGTCACCGCCGTCGATCCCGGCGGGCCGGCAGCGGAGGCCGGGCTCGCCGAACGTGATATTCTCGTCGCCCTGGAAGGGCAGGCGGTGACCGGCGTCGACGATCTCGTCCGGCTTCTGGGCGGCGAACGGATCGGACGCCGGACCGAGCTCTCGGTGGTGAGCGGCGGGCGGCTGCGGACGATCGCGGTCACCCCCGTCGAGCGGGATCGGCGGTGACCATGGCGGGGAAGACGAAGGCGGGGTGGATCCGCGTCGGCATCGGCGGCTGGACCTACGCGCCGTGGCGGGGGCCGTTCTACCCGCCCGGCCTGCCGCACCGGCGCGAGCTGGAGCATGCCGGCCGCCACCTGACCTCGATCGAGGTCAACGGCACCTACTACGGCGCGCAGAAGCCCGAGAGCTTCGCCCGCTGGCGCGAGGAGACGCCGGACGATTTCGTCTTCGCCCTCAAGGGGCCGCGCTTCGCCACCAACCGCCGCGTGCTGGCGGAGGCGGGGGAATCGGTCGAACGCTTCCTCACCGGCGGGCTGCTCGAGCTCGGCGACAAATTGGGGCCGGTCAACTGGCAGCTCGCGCCGACCAAGCCGTTCCAGGCCGAGGATTTCGCCGCCTTCCTGGCGCTGCTGCCGGGCGAGGCGGGCGGCCGTGCCCTGCGCCACGCGGTCGAGGTCCGACATCCGACCTTCCGCCACCCGGAGGCGGTGGCGATCGCGCGCGAGCGCGGGGTGGCGATCGTCGTCGCCGGCGATTCCGACTATCCCCAGATCGCCGATCCGACCGCGCCCTTCGTCTATGCCCGCATCATGGGCACGAGCCCCGACCACCCCGAGGGCTATGCCCCGGCGGCGCTCGACGCCTGGACCGCGCGTGCCAAGGCGTGGGCGGGCGGCGGCGTGCCGGACGACCTCGAGCGCGTCGCGCCGTCCCCCGCGGGGCGGGCGGTGCCGCGGGACGTGTTCCTCTACGTCATCAGCGGCCACAAGGTCCGGAACCCGGCGGCGGCGATGGCGATCATCGGCCGGCTCGGCCGCTAGCCGCCGGCGGCGATGCCGCTCCAGAACCGCGTCCGGCCGGACGGCGAGATCGTGGCGATGCCGGAGCGCGGGCTCCTCACCGGCAACCGCGGCATCCTGCACGATCCGGCGACGCGCACGCTGCTGCGCCGACGCTGGACCTCGCGGCGCTGGATCGTCTGCGTCTGCGAGTGGAAGGGCGTGCGCCGGGTGGTGATGGGCCGCGGCTGGACGGAACTCTTCTTCCTCGACGAGGCGACGGCGCTGGCGGCCGGCCACCGCCCCTGCTTCTACTGCCGCCGCCCGGCGGCCCGTGCCTTCCAGGCGGCCTGGGCGCTCGGCAATGGCGGCGGGGCGCCCCCCGGCCCTGGCGCGGACCGCATCGACGAGGTGCTCCACGGCGAGCGTCTGGACGGACGACGGAAGCGCCGGCATGCCCTGTCGATGCCGCCGGCCGAACTGCCGGACGGCACCATGCTGGAGGCGGGCGGGGACTGGCTTGCGGTCGCCGCCGGCCGGACGATGCGGTGGACACCGGCCGGCTACGTCGCAGCGCCGCCGCCGACTGCGGCCGTCACGCTGCTGACGCCGCCCTCGACCGTGCGGACGCTGGCGGCCGGATACCGGCCGATCTTCCACCCGAGCCTCGGCCTATCAGGCTCTGCCAAAGAGGCTCGGCCAATGAGTCTGGAGCCATGACGGCCGACCTGCTGGCCGGCCTGCTGCCGGTGCGCGAGGAACTGGCACCCGGCGCCGTCGTGCTGCGCGGCCATGCGCTGGCGGCGGCGCCCGCCCTGCTGGCGGCGGTGGCGGCGGTCGCCGCGGCGGCGCCCTTCCGCCGCATGGTGACGCCCGGCGGCTTCGCCATGTCGGTCGCGATGACCAATTGCGGCACCGCGGGCTGGGTCACCGATCGGCGCGGCTACCGCTACGAGGCGGCCGACCCGGCCAGTGGCCGTCCCTGGCCGGCCATGCCGGCGGTCTTCCGCGAACTCGCGGGCGAGGCCGCCCTGGCCGCCGGCTATCCGGGATTCGCGCCCGACGCCTGCCTCGTCAACCGCTACGAGCCGGGCGCCCGCCTGACCCCGCACCAGGACCGCGACGAGCGCGACCTCGGCCATCCCATCGTCTCGGTCTCCCTCGGCCTGCCGGCCATCTTCCAGTTCGGCGGTCCCGAGCGCCGCGGCCGGCTGCGCCGCATCCCGCTCGCCCATGGCGACGTGGTGGTCTGGGGCGGCCCGTCGCGGCTCGCCTTCCACGGCGTCCTGCCCCTGGCGGCGGACAGCCACCCGGCGACCGGCACCGCACGGATCAATCTCACCTTCCGCCGGGCGCTCTGACGATCCCGAGTGCCTCCGAACGCGTCCGCCCCCCTGCGCCGCCACGGCTTTTCCATCGCGCAGATCGAGAATACTGTTCCGATCTTGCGGATCGGGACAATGCCGCCGGCCGAGATTCGATACGCGAGAAGCAACGGCGCACGGATTGCCTACCGGGTGGCGGGCCAGGGTTCGCTCGACCTGGTGCTGGTGCCCGGTTTCCCCTCCAACCTCGACATCCTGCCGGAAGACCCGGGCTACGGGCGGCTCGTCCGGCGGCTGTCGACGTTCGGCCGGCTGATCCTGTTCGACCGGCGCGGCATGGGCCTCAGCGACCGGCTCGAGGCGACCCTGCAGGACGAGACGATGACGACGCAGGACATTGCCGCCGTGATGAGCGCGGTGGGCAGTTCGCGCGCGGCCGTGATCGGGGCATCGGACGGCGCGGCGCTGGCCGTTCGATTGGCGGCGGAGCGGCCGGATCTCGTCCGTGCGCTGATCCTCTTCGGCGGCTGCGCGCGCGCTTCCGCCACGGCGGCGGAGGCGAGGCGTCTGCGGGCCTGGATCGAGGCCGTCGAGATGTCGTGGGGCAAGGGTGTGACGCTCGCCGCGCTGGCGCCGGCCCGCACCGAGGACCGGCGCCTCCTCGACTGGTGGGCGCGACTGGAGCGCCTCTCCGCGAGCCCGACCGGGGCGGCCGCGCTGGCGCGTCTCCACGCCGGCATCGACGTGAGCGACCGGCTGGCCGACGTTCGCGCCCCGACTTTGGTCATCCACCGCGCCGACGACGCCCATGCGAGCGTCGAGGGCGGTCGCGGGCTTGCCCGCGCGATTCCCGGCGCCCGGCTGGCCGAACTCCCCGGGCGCGACCATCTGGTCTGGATGGGGGACGTCGATCGCGTCGCGGACCTGATCGAGGAGTTCCTCACCGGCGCCGCCCCGGTCACCGACCGCGACCGCATGCTGGCCGTGCTGCTGGTGGCGTTCGTCGGGGGCGGTTCGGTTCGGTCCGTCGCGGGCGGGGACAGGCACTTCCGGGACGAGGAGATCGAGCGCTTTCGCGAGGCGGCCCCCGAGGTGGCGGGGCGCCATGGTGGACGCGTGGAGCGGGCCGCTGCCGACCGGATCGTCGCCCGCTTCGATTCGCCGGCGCGGGCGGCCGCCTGCGCGGTGGCGCTGCGGGAGACGGCGGCCTCGCTCCGCCTCCCGATCGCGCAGGGAATCCATGTCGGCGAGATCGACGGCTCGGCTTCGCCGCTCGCCGGCCGCGCGCTCGACGTGGCCGCCGGCATCGCCGCTTCGGCGCGACCGGCCGAAATCCTGCTGTCGCGGCTGGCCAGCGAACTCGTGTCGGGCTCGGGGCTGCAGTTCGTCGAACGGGGAACGCGCGCGGTGGACGGGGGCCGCGATCCGCTGCCGGTGGTGGCTCTGGCGTCCGAGCGGCACCTGGAGCCGGTCCTGCGCCGGCCACGCGCCGTCGATCTCGCCCTGCTCAGCGCCCGCGAGCGCGAGGTGATGGGGCTGGTCGCCGACGGGCTGAGCAACACGCGCATCGCCCTGCAGCTCGGGCTGTCCGAGCACACGGTCAAGCGTCACGTCGCCAACATCCTGCTGAAGCTCGACCTGCCCTCGCGGGCGGCGGCGGCGGCGCTGGTCGCCCGCCAGCCGGCGCAGTGACCGGGCGCTGGTCCGAACGGGCCATGGCCGGCATGGCGCTTTCGGTGGAAGCGGCGGCGGGACCGGACCGCTAGGCTGCCGTCATGTTCCGCCGCAGGCTCGCCGGTTCCGGCGCCTGCCGGCCGACATGGAGGAGCGCATCATGTCCACGCCCGACAGGACGCCCGTAACGGGGGCGGCGATCAAGCAGGCGATCGAGACGCGCGACGGTCGGATGCTCGCCGGCTTCTACGCCGACCACGCGGTGACGCGGGTCATCGACCGGAACAATCCGCCCAGCCGGCCGCGCGAGATCAAGGGCAAGGCGGCAATCACGGCGTTCTGGAGCGACATCTGCGGCCGCACCATGACGCACCGTGTCGACGTCAGCATCGCCGAAGGCGACAAGCTCGCCTTCACCCAGGCCTGTACCTATCCCGACGGCGCAAAGGTCTTCTGTGCCTCCGTGGTCGGCCTGGAGGGCGGGCTGATCGCCGAGCAGACGATCGTCCAGGCCTGGGACGAGTAGCGCCCGGACCGACGACGACCGGCAGCGCGGCGCGCACCGCAGGCGGGAGCGGCCGCGGGAAGGGAATTCCGCTCCGAAAACGCACCGTTGGACGGGAGGACTGGATCATGGCCCTGGATCAGGAACGGCTGAACAGCTTCGTTGGCAAGATCCTGGACGACATCGGCGCGGCGATGAACACCGCGCTGCTGCTGGTCGGCGACCGGCTCGGCCTCTACAAGGCGCTGGCCGCGGGCGGGCCGATGACGTCGGCCGAGCTTGCCGCCGCCACCGGCACCGCCGAGCGCTACGTCCGCGAATGGCTGGCGGCGCAGGCGGCCTCCGGCTACGCCGACTACGACGCGGCGAACGGGACGTTCTCCATGCAGCCGGAGCAGGCGGCCGTCTTCGCGGACGAGGACAGCCCCGTGTTCCTGGCCGCCGTGGGCGACCTGGTGGCGGCCACCATGCGCGACGAGCCGCGCGTCACCGAAGCCTTCCGTACCGGCAAGGGCGTCGGCTGGGACAAGCGCAGCGAGTGCCTGTTCTGCGGCACCGCCCGCTTCTTTCGCACCGGCTACAAGCACCACCTGGTGCAGGAATGGCTGCCGGCGCTCGACGGGGTGGTCGAGAAGCTGCAGCGCGGCGCCACGGTCGCCGACGTCGGCTGCGGGCACGGCGTCTCCACCATCATCATGGCGCAGGCGTTTCCCAACTCGCGCTTCTTCGGGTTCGACTACCATGCCGGCTCGATCGCGGACGCGCGCAAGGCGGCCGCGTCGGCGGGCCTTTCGGATCGCGTCACGTTCGAGGTCCGGTCCGCCAAGACCATCCCGGCGCACGGCTACGACCTGGTCTGCTTCTTCGACTGCCTGCACGACATGGGCGACCCGGTCGGCGGGCTCGCCCATGTGCGCTCGACCATGGCGAGCGACGGCACCTGCATGCTGGTCGAGCCCTTCGCCGGCGACCGGCTGGAGGACAACCTCAATCCGGTCGGCCGCATCTACTATGCCGCCTCGACGATGATCTGCACGCCGGCCTCGCTCGACCAGGAGGTGGGGCTGGCGCTCGGCGCGCAGGCGGGCGAGGTGCGGCTGCGCAAGGTCGCCGAGGAGGCCGGCTTCACGCGCTTTCGCCGCGCCACCGAGACGCCGTTCAACCTCATCCTGGAAGCAAGGCCCTGAGGGAGGCGCGACATGGCCGCGGACGCCTTCTATCACGACGGAAGTCGCGCCCTTCAGGATGGCTTCGAGAGCCGGCGCATCGCCGACCGGCTCGAGAGCCTGGCGCGGACCGCCTTCACCGAGGACGACAAGGCGTTCATCGAGAGCGCGATCTACGTCTTCCTCGCCACCGCCGACGCCGACGGCCGGCCGGACTGCTCGTTCAAGGGCGGGCCGCCCGGCTTCGTCCGGGTGACCGGCCCGTCGGAGCTGGCCTTCCCGGACTACGACGGCAACGGCATGTTCCGCAGCCTCGGCAATCTCGCGGTCAATCCGCATGTCGGGCTGCTGTTCATCGCCCTGCACGGCACGCCGCGCCGCCTGCGCGTCAACGGCACCGCCCGCATCGATCGCGACGATCCGCTGACGGCGTCCACGGTCGGCGCGCAGATGATGGTGCGCATCGCCGCGAGCGTCATCTTCCCCAACTGTCCGCGCTACATCCCGACCCTGCAGCTGGTCGAGCCGTCGCCCTACACGCCGATGCCGGGATGCGACCCCGTCGAGCCCGCCTGGAAGGGCTTCGACGTCTTCCGGGACGCCGTCCATCCGCGGCAGCCGACGTGGAAGGGGTGAGGGACCGAAGGCGGTGGTCGTCCCGTGGCGACCGTCGCTGCGGTCCGCGTGGTCAGTGGAAGTCCCGCGACTTCGGCAGGATGCGGACGTTCCGCGGATGGCCGCCGCGGGGATAGGGCGGGTGCTGGACCTCGTCGGCGCGGGAGAGGGGGATCTGGGGCGGGTGCGCCGGTGACAGGCGCGCCAGCTCGGCGGTGCGGTCGAAGACGGCCTCCGTCATCAGGTGGACGACGCCTTCCGGGCTCTTCTGCACCTTGCCGGCGACGACCAGCAGCCGCCCGCCCATGACCTCGCGGCGGAAGCGCTCGAAGTCGCGGTCCCAGAGCACGATGTTGGCGACGCCGGTCTCGTCCTCGATGGTCATGAAGATGGCCTTGCCGTTGCCCGGCCGCTGCCGCACCAGCACGACTCCGGCGGTTCGCGTCCGCAGGCCGTCGCGCATCGCCGTCGTCTCGGCGCAGGTCCGCACCCCCTCGGCCTGGAAGACCGGGCGCAGCATCGCCATCGGATGCCCCTTCAGCGACAGGCGCAGCGTCTGGTAGTCGGCGACGATGTGCTCGGCGAGCGGCATCTCCGGCAGCCGCGGGTCGGGCTCCTCGGCGAGTTCGCGGGCGTCGGCGGCGGCGAAGAGCGGCAGCGGGGCGTCGTCGGGGAGGCGGCGCACCGCCCACAGCGCCTGGCGGCGGTCGAGCCCGAGCGAGCGGAAGGCGTCGGCGTCGGCCAGCCGGCGCAGCATCCCGCCATGCAGCCCGCCGCGCCGCGCGATCTCCTCGATCCCGCGATAGCCGCCGGCCCGCCGCTCGACCAGCCGCCGCAGCTCCGCCTCGTGCAGCCCGTCGACCTGGCGGAAGCCGAGACGCAGCGCCCAGCCGCCGTCCGCCGCCGGCTCGAGGGAATTGTCCCAGTCGCTGTGGTTGACGTCGAGCGGCCGCACCTCGACCCCGCCCACCTCCTGCGCCTCGCGGACGATCTGGGCCGGGGCATAGAAGCCCATCGGCTGCGAATTCAGCAGCGCGCAGGCGAACACGGCCGGATGCCGGCACTTGAGCCAGGAGGAGACGTAGACGAGCTTGGCGAAGGAGGCGGCATGGCTCTCCGGGAAGCCGTAGCTGCCGAAGCCCTTGATCTGCTCGAAGCAGCGCCGGGCGAAGTCCGGATCGTAGCCGCGCGCGATCATCCGCCCGACCATCAGTTCCTCGAAGCGCCCGATGGTGCCGACGTTGCGGAAGGTCGCCATCGCCCGCCGCAGCCCGTTCGCCTCCGCCTCGGTGAAGGCGGCGGCGACCATGGCGAGCTTCATCGCCTGCTCCTGGAAGAGCGGCACGCCCAGGGTCTTGCCCAGCACCTGGCGCAGCTCGTCCGGGTCGTGCGGCGGCGCCGGGGCGGGGAACTCGACCCGCTCGATGCCGTTCCGCCGCCGGAGATAGGGGTGGACCATGTCGCCCTGGATCGGGCCGGGCCGCACGATCGCCACCTGGATGACGAGGTCGTAGAAGGTCCGCGGCTTCAGGCGCGGCAGCATGTTCATCTGCGCCCGGCTCTCGACCTGGAAAACGCCGAGGGATTCGCCCCGGCACAGCATGTCGTAGACCTCGGGCCGTTCCCGCGGCACTTCGGCCAGGCCCATATCGAGCCCGCGGTGCCGCCGCAGCAGGTCGAAGGACTTGCGGATGCAGGTCAGCATGCCGAGCGCCAGCACGTCGACCTTCATCAGGCCGAGCGCGTCGATGTCGTCCTTGTCCCATTCGATGAAGGTGCGCTCGGGCATGGCGGCGTTGCCGATCGGCACCAGTTCGTCGAGCCGGCCGCGGGTCAGCACGAAGCCGCCGACATGCTGCGACAGGTGGCGGGGGAAGGTGAGCAGCCGCCGCGCCAGCCCGACGGCGCGGCCGACCGTCGGGTTGGCGGGGTCGAGGCCGGCCTCGCGGATGCGGGCGTCGGCGATGTCGGTGCCCCAGCTTCCCCATTGCGTGCCGGCGATGCGGGCGGTCACGTCCTCGGTCAGGCCGAGCGCCCGGCCGACCTCGCGGATGGCGCTGCGCGGGCGGTAGCGGATGACGGTGGCGGCGATGCCGGCGCGGTCGCGCCCGTATTTCCGGTAGATGTGCTGGATCACCTCCTCGCGCCGCTCATGCTCGAAATCGACGTCGATGTCGGGCGGCTCGCGCCGCTCGGTCGAGATGAAGCGGGCGAAGAGCAGGTCGTGCTCGGCCGGGTCGACGGCGGTGATGCCGAGCACGAAGCAGACGGCGGAGTTGGCGGCCGAGCCGCGGCCCTGGCAGAGGATGCCCCGGCCCTCGGCGAAGCGGACGATGTCGTGGATGGTGAGGAAGTAGCGCGCATAGCCGAGCCGGGCGATGAGGGCGAGCTCGTCGCGCAGCAGCCGCTCGACCTTGGCCGGCACGCCGGCGGGATAGCGCATCCGGGCGTGCCGCCAGGTCAGTTCCTCCAGCCAGTCCTGCGGCTGCCGGCCGGGCGGCACCGGCTCGTCGGGATACTCGTAGGTGAGCTGGTCGAGCGAGAAGCCGATCCGCTGGAAGAAGAGGCCCGCCTCGGCGATCGCCTCGGGCGCGTCGCGGAAGAGCCGCGCCATCTCGGCCGGCGGCTTCAGGTGGCGCTCGGCGTTGGCCTCCAGCCGGCGGCCGGCGGCGGCGATCGGGAGGCCCTCGCGGATGCAGGTCACCACGTCCTGGAGATCGCGTTGCCCGGGGGTGGCGTAGAGCACGTCGTTGGTGGCGAGGAGGGGGATGCCGGCGGCCGCGGCGACCCGGCGCAGGCGGGCGAGGCGGCGGCGGTCGTCGCCGCGGCGATGCATGGCCGCGGCGAGCCAGAGGGCGCCGGGGGGCGCGGCGGACAACCGTTCCAGTAGGCCCGGCGGCGGGTCGGCGCGGCCCGGCAGCAGGATCAGCAGCAGACCGGCCGTGTCGGCCAGCAGGTCGTCGAGACGGAGGACGCAGTCGCCCTTGCGGGCCCGGCCGTTGCCGCGGGTGAGCAGCCGGCAGAGCCGGCCCCAGCCCGACCGGTCCTCGGGATATGCGACGATGTCGGGGGTGCCGTCGGCGAAGGCGAGGCGGGCGCCGACGACGAGACGGAAGCGCTGCGCCCGCTCGCGGATTTCCGCCGCGGCCGCGGCGTCGAACCCGTCCGCCGCGACCCAGGCATGCTCGCCCGGTCCCGAGCCGTGCCGCACCTTCTCGGCCGGCGGCAGCCCTTCCTCGCGCAGCGTCGCCAGCGCGGCATGGGCGCGCACGACGCCCGCCACCGTGTTGCGGTCGGCGATGCCGATGCCGCCCAGGCCCAGCAGCAGCGCGGTCGCCACCAGGTCCTGCGGATGCGAGGCGCCGCGCAGGAACGAGAAGTTGCTGGCGGCCACCGGTTCGCCGTAGGCCGGTCCGGTCATGCGAAGAGCCCGTGCAGGAACCAGCGTGGCCGCCCGCCGTCGCCGCTGCCGTAGAGCCCCTCGCGGAAGACCCAGAAGCGCCGGCCCTCGCTGTCCTCGACCCGGTAATAGTCGCGGGTCGGGGCCTCGGAGCCGTCGCGCCACCATTCCGGCGCGATGCGCTCCGGCCCCTCGGCGCGGGCGATCTGGTGCAGCACCCGCCGCCAGCGGAAGCGCAGCGGCGGGCCGTCCGGCACCTCCGCCAGGGTCTCGATCGGCTGCGGCGGGTCGAAGACCTGGAGCGGACGGGCCGGCGGCTCGTCCGCCTCTGCCCGCCGCCAGCCCGGCCCGGGCGCCGCGGCGCCGGCCGGCACCAGGGCCGCCTCGCGGTCGGGATGGTGGCTGTCGCGGGCGACCATCCGCAGCACCCGGCCCGGGCCGAGGCGGGTGGCGAGCCGGTCGACCAGGTCCGCCACCGCCTCCTCCCCGGCGGCGCGGCCGTCGAGGTCGGGGGCGGCGGGCGGCAGCGGCTCGGCGACCGGGACCGCGAGGCGGATGACGTCGAAGCCGTAGCCGGGGTCGATCGGGTCGGCGAGCGTCGCGATGCGCTCGTGGAAGAGGCGCAGCACCGCCCCGCCGTCGCGGGTCGGCCGGCCGGTCTCGACCAGGAGGCGGCGGACCCGGCCGTCGGTGTGGAAGAGCCCGGCCTCGAAGGCACGGCCGCCCTGGCCGCGCCCCTCGAGGAGGCGGGCAGCCTCGGCGAGCAGCCCGTCCAGCACCGCCTCGATGCCGTCGGCGCGCTGCAGCGGCTCGGGGAAGTGGCGCTCGACGAGGCAGGCGGGCGGCGGGCGCAGCGGCACGATGCGGCGGTCCTCGCAGCCCAGCACGCGGGCGAGGCGGCGCGGCAGGTCCGCCCCGAAGCGGGCGGCGAGCGCGGCCGAGGGCCGGTCGGCGAGATCGCCCAGCGTCGCCAGGCCGGCACGGGTCAGCGCCACCGTCGTCTCCGTCCCCGCCTCCAGGGCTGCGACCGGCAGGCGGCGCGTCGCCGCGGCGTCGCGGCCGGGCGGGGTGAGGGCGACCCGGCCGAAGCGGGCGAGCGCGCGGGCGGCCTCGGGCGTGCCGGCGACGGCGGCGCGGACGCCCAGGCCGAGGCCGGCGAGCCGGGCCGCCGCGGCGTCGCGCAGCGCCGCCTCGCCGCCGAAGAGATGGGCGCAGCCGGTGATGTCGAGGACCAGCCCGTCCGGTGCGGGGCCCGGCGCGGGGCCGTCCGCGGGCGCGAGCGCCACCAGCGGCGTCCAGCGGTCGCAGAGGCCGGCCAGGCGTTCCAGGAAGGCGCGGTCGGCGGCGGGATCGGCATCGGCGACGGCGAGGTCCGGCACCCGGGCGCGGGCGTCCGCCAGGGCGAGGCCGGGGGCGAGACCGAGGCGGGCCGCCCGCCGGTCGACGGCGGCGAGGCGGAGCGCGTTGCGCACCGTCTCGACCAGCGCGAACGGGACGTCATCCGGCGCGGCGGAGGCCCGCTGCCGGCGCCACCGGTCGGTCGCCAGGAAGGGCAACCACAGGGCGAGATAGCGCCGCCGCTCCGCGGGGGAGGCGGGGCTGGAAGCAGCCTCGGTCACGGTCCCACTCCACCTGCCATTCCTGTTCGGCGATGCCGCCGCGGTGGCGCAGCAGCCGGATGGCGAAGGCCGGCCGCCCCGGGGCATCGGCCTCCAGCGCCTGCGAGGGCAGGGCATGCACCCGCCAGCGGGTCGCTGCCGCGCTCGCGGCGGGGCGGGCCGGCGCGCGCAGCAGTAGGGCCGTCACGCCCGAACCCTCGGCCGCCAGCGACAGCCGCCGCGTCGCCGTCAGGTTGAGCGCCTTGGGCTCGCCCCAGGGCTGCAGCAGCACCGCGCCCAGCGCCGCGCAGCGCACCGCCTCGCCCCCCGCCCGGAGCAACTGCGCGGCGTCGCGGGTACGCACCAGCAGCAGCCGTCCCGGATCGAGGCCGAGTTCGGCCAGGCCCGGCGGATGGACCACGCCCGCCTCGCTGTCGGCGAAATCCTGGCGCACCCAGAGGATCGGCCGTCCTTCCGACGCCCGCAGCGCCAGCCCGAGCGCGAACCCGCCGAGCGCCGCCATGTCGGCGGTCCACTCGGCATGCATCTCGTGCAGGGCGCCGCGGGCGATGCCGCCGCCGAGTGCGGCGTCGACCGCCGGCATGCCGAGGGAAACGAACCCGGCGGCGACACCGCTCCGGCGCATCAGGCCGGCCAGGCTCTGCCGCAGGGCCTCCGGAATTGGGGGGCGGGCCATGGTTTTGTTCCTGATTTGTTCCCAATAAGAACGGCCGCGACCCGGGTGGAGTCAAGAGGGTGAGGACAGGGCATGACAAGAGCGTCGGTCTGTGCTGCTATTAGATTCTGTTATTCTACCACCGCGCGCATTCGGGGGATGGTATGGATGACGGGGCGATAGCACGCGCAGATCGGGGCGACGGGCCTGCGGCCCGGTCCATTCACGACTATCTCCGCCGCGATCCGACCGACCTGCGCGACAAGTATTACGACCCGCCCCTGCGGCGGCTGCCCGCGGGCCTCGCGCCCACCCGGCTCGGGGAGGGGCCGGGACGCCTCGTGGTCCCGGTCCGCGACCAGGGGCAGGAGGGTTCCTGCGTGGCCCAGGCGCTGGCCGCGCTGGTCGACGTCCTGCGCCTGGACGGTGCCGACGCGACCGCGCGCCCGGCCCCGGTCAGCGCCCGCATGCTGTTCGAACTGGCCAAGGAGCAGCAGCGCGCGGCGACCGGGAGCACCCGCTTCTATTCCCTTCGGCCCGCCGTCAAGGCCTTCTACCACAACGGGGTCTGCAGCCAGCAGGCGTGGCCGCAGGAGGATGACCGCGGGATGCTGGACGAGCCGCGCGCCAAGGACGCGCGGTCGACCAGCCTCGGCGCCTACTACCGCCTCCGTCCGGTGCTGAACGACTATCACGCGGCGCTCAACGAGACCGGCGGGATCCTCGTGGGCGCGCGGATCCACACGGGATGGACGGCGGAGGCCGTCGCCCGCCGCCGCGGGCGGATCGAGGCGGCGGGCACCGCCGACATCGGGGGCCATGCCTTCGTCGTCGTCGGTTATGACGACACCGGCTTCTTCGTCCTCAACTCCTGGGGCCCCAAATGGGGCGGCCATGGCGACCTGCCGGGAATCGCCCACTGGGGCTACCAGGACTGGGCGGAATCGATCCTCGACGCCTGGGTGCTGCGGCTCGGCGTGCCGACCCCCGAGGCCTTCCACCTGACCATCGGCGAGCAGGGGATGCTGCCGACGGCCGCGGCCTTGCGCGCCGCCAGCACCCGCCGGGCCGACATCGTCGGCCACTATGCCCATCTCGACGACGGCCACCATGTGACGATCGGCAGCTATCCGAGTTCGCGCCGCTGCGTCGAGGAGACGGTGGCCTATCTCGAACGCCGCCTCCGGCCGGACGAGGCCCGCGGGGGATCGGCGAGACGGCGCGAACCCTACCGCCATGTGCTGCTGCGGATCGCCGGCGGAACCGAGGACACGCCGGCCGCGGCCGCCTATGCCGCGGCCACCAAGCGCTTCTGGAAGGAGCGGGGGATCTATCCCTACTCGATCATCTGGTGCAGCGATTTCGTCGCCCAGACGACCGCCGTGCTGATGGACATCTTCGAGCGCACGGCGCTGCGGGTGGGCGGGGCGGGCGAAGCCTTCGACCGCGCCGCCGAGAGCGACGTCCGCGGCATCGGCCGGGCCTTCTGGCGCGACGTCGGGCGCGCCGCGCGCGTGGCCGGCGGCAGCGAAGCGGCGCCCGTCGGGGCGGAGCGCGGCGACCTGCGCCACCTCGTGGCGGCGTTCGCCGCCCTCTGCCGCCCGCCCTGCCACTACCGACTGCATCTCCTGGTCGAGGGCGCGGGGGCCGTCCTGTTCCTGCGCCTGCTGGAGGGCATGGCGCCGGCCGAGCGCGATCGGCTGGCCGAGGCCGTCGCGACCCTGAGCCTCGTCGCCCCGGCGTGCCGGATCGACGACTACCGGACGCACGGGGCGCCGTTCGCCGCCCGTCTGAAGGCGCAGCCGCGGCTCTACCTGCCGGCGCCGCCGCTGGAGCGGGCGATGCGGACCGGTCGCTACGGCAAGTCGGTCCTCCATCTGGTCGCCAACGCCTTCGAGGAGCGCGGCGGTGACGATCCGCCGCCGCGGCTGCTCGGCATCGCCGACGACGTTCCGGCGGACGAACTGGCCGGACTCGAGGTCCGGAAGGTGCCGCTGCCCGGCGACAGCCCGTCGCCCTACGACATCCTGACGGTCATCCACAGCCCCGCGGTCCGCCAGGACATCCGCCGGCGGATCGCCAACCGCGAACGACCGCCGCGGGCATCCGGCCCGGGGTGAATCCGCAGCCGAGGGAGGACGACATGGCGCCGAAGAAGATCACGATCGCCGAACTGAACCGGAAGCTCGTCGACCCGGCGATCCGCGAGGAGGATCTGCGCGCCTACTTCACGATCGACGAGACGCGCTCGGGTCCCTTCGCGCCGGCTGCGGTCTACAACCCGGCGACCGTCGACCTGTCGGGGATGCCCGACGCGGTGGTGCGCGGCGAGATGGGGCTCGGCATCGCCAACTGGCTGGCGCGGATGCGCCGGCGCGTCGCCTTCGAGAACCGCATCTCCGACGGCAGCTACAAGGGGCCGATCATCGTCTCGGAGGGAGATTCCTGGTTCCAGTATCCCTTCGTCCTCGAGGACGTGATCGACCATCTGATGCGGGACTTCGCGATCCTCAGCCTCGATGCCGGCGGCGACACGCTGGAGAACATGCTGCGGGAGAGCGAGTTCCTGGAGCCGATCCGCCAGTACGGCGCCTCCATCTTCCTGATCTCCGGCGGCGGCAACGATCTCGTCGCCGACGGCTTCCTGGCCGAGCACCTGCGCGACTTCGACCCGGCGCTGGCGCCGGCCGACTACCTGCTGCCGTCGTTCGGCGCGCTCGTCGACACCGCGATCCGCCAGTACGACCAGATCTTCCGCACCCTGGAGACCCGCTTTCCGCAGCTCTCCGTCGTCTGTCACGGCTACGATCGGCCGGTGCCGCGCCCGGACGGCAAGTGGCTCGGCAAGCCGATGGCCAGGCGCGGCATCGCCGATCCCGGGCTGCAGAAGGCGATCGCCGGCACGATGATCGACCGCTTCAACACCGAGCTCGGGCGCCTCGCGCGCGGCTTTCCGCGCGTCACCTGCCTCGATCTGCGCGCCGTCGTGAGGGACGACCGCTGGCACGACGAGCTGCACCCCGTCGATGCCGGCTATGGCGACGTCGCGGCGCGGTTCCGCAAGGCGATCGGCGTACTCGCGGCACCGAAGGCGGCGCCGCAGCCGGCCGCCCGGGCGAAGGGCAAGGGGAAGGCGAAGAAGGGGGCCGCTCCGCCGGCCGGCCTCCCGCTGCGCCAGGCCATCTCGCTGCATATCGGCCTCAACGAGGTCGATCCCGCCCATTATGCCGGCTGGGTGGGCGAACTCGCGGCCTGCGAGTTCGATGCCGAGGACATGGAGGCGATCGCCCGGAGCTGCGGCTTCGCGCCGACCCGGCTCGCGACCCCGGCCGCGACACGGGCCGCCGTCGTCGGCGCCATCCGCGACGCCGCCGGCCGGTTGAAGGCCGGCGACATCTTTCTGGTGAGCTATTCCGGCCATGGCGGCCAGGTGCCGGATTTCAACGCCGACGAGGAGGACGCGCTCGACGAGACCTGGTGTCTCTATGACGGCCAGCTGATCGACGACGAGCTCTATGCGCTGTGGGCGGAGTTCCGCGAGGGCGTGCGCATCCTCGTCGTCTCCGACAGCTGCCACAGCGGCTCGGTCATCAAGCAGATGGCGGAGGCCGGCAGCAGCCCGGCGCTGCACGCCGTCGACGACGAGGGCTACCTCTGCGATCCCCAGGGCAACCGCGCCCGTGCCATGCCCTACCGCCAGTCGGTCAAGGTCTTCCGCCAGAATCGCGACTTCTACGAGAAGCTCGGCCGCTCGATCGCCCGCACCGACACCTCGCTGCTCGCCCGGGAACTGGTCCGGCCGGTCGCCGCCACGGTGCGGCTGCTGTCCGGCTGCCAGGACAACCAGTTTTCCTACGACGGCTTCGACAACGGCCAGTTCACCGGCGCGCTGCTGGCGGTGTGGAACGAGGGCCGGTTCGAGGGCGACTACGACGCCTTCCACCAGGCGATCCTGAATCGGATGCCGGCCATCCAGACGCCGAACCACTGGCAGGTCGGCCAGCCCAACGCCGCCTTCGACGGGCAGAAGCCCTTCGCGGTGTAGGCCCGGAAGCCACCAGGGCGGTGCGGGATCAGCGCATCGGCGGCGCGTAGAGCAGCCCGCCCTGGTTCCAGGTCAGGTTCAGGCCGCGGCGGATGCCGAGCGGGCCGATGTTCCGCTCCCAGACCTCGCGATAGTTCCCGACCTGGATGACGAGCCGCGCAGCCCAGTCGGGATCGAGGCCGAGCAGCCGGCCCGAGGCACCGACCCGCCCCAGCA
Organism: Allostella sp.; assembly: GCF_041913585.1. Taxonomy (NCBI): domain Bacteria; kingdom Pseudomonadati; phylum Pseudomonadota; class Alphaproteobacteria; order Rhodospirillales; family Allostellaceae; genus Allostella; species Allostella sp. The sequence continues at coordinate 1,059 of NZ_JAYSFE010000080.1, read as the reverse complement.
GCCGCTGCACCTCGGTGCCGGCCCCGGCGAGGTCGGCCTCGCTGCGGCTGCGGAGCTGGCGCAGCGTCTCGCCGTCCATGTTCAGCTCTTCGGCCGCGACCATGGCGAAATGCGTCCAGCGGACGATGTCGAAGAAGCGCCAGTCGCCGCGTCGGACGACCATGCTGAGGGGCTCCTTGGAGATGATTTCCCCGAGCAGCGAGAATTCGTCGGCGCGGCTGCCCAGCGACCGGCGGAACCCGGCGAGGACGCTGAGGTCGCTGGTCAGGGCATCGCAGAAGCCGGCGAGGAAGGCCGCCTGGGCCTTGGTCGCATCCGCCACCGGCACCACCGTCAGGCGCATGCGCATGGCGCGCGCGTACTCGGCGACGTTCTGCTCGGTCGTGGTCGCCGCCTCGACGCAGACCTTGAGCCCGTCCATCTGCTGGACGCGGCGGATGCCCCGCTCGTCGCGGAGCATGAAGCCCTGCCCGTCATAGTAGGTGATGGCGGCGAAGGCGATGTTGTTGCCGGCCTCGCGCTCCAGGGTCCAGGTCGTGTTGCGGGTGAGGAGGTCGATCTCGCCCTGTTCGAGGCCGGCGAAACGCTGTCCCGCCGGCACCGGAACGATCCGCACCTTCTCCGCGTCGCCGAGCACGACGGAGGCGACGGCGCGGCAATAATCGACCTCGAAGCCCTTCCAGGTGCTGCCGCTCTGCGTCGCGAAGCCCGCCGCACTGGGCGAGACGCCGCAGACGAGCTGGCCGCGGGCGCGGATGGCAGCGACCGTGTCGGCCGGCGGTGCGGCCGTCGCGGGGAGTGCCGCGGCGATGGCGAGGGCGGTTCCGATGGCACCCGACAGCAGGGTTCGCATGGTCGACATCCTTTTTGGCGACTGCTCCGGCGAGGCTTCGCGATGCGGGGGAAGGGATGTGCTCATCGGGTGGCGAGCCGCCCCGTCCACTCCTGCGGTGGCCCGGCGGCGCGGGATCCGGACGAGGTCTCCTGCAGCCGCCGATTGAGCGCGTCGATCGCCCGCATGATGCGCGCGGCGTCGAGACCCATCGGCGCATCGACCGG
>NZ_JAYSFE010000079.1:10548-22672 GCF_041913585.1 Allostella sp. | reverse complement strand
TCACCGGCGGCACCATTCTTCCCGTTGATATCGTTGCCTTTTTCCATCACCGCCGAAACACGGGCAACGGGATCGGAAAATGGCGATGTCCCCCACTCCGGAGGGGGCGGGCGGAGAAGCACGGAGGCATGCGTGAAGCGATTCCTGATCGCACTCGCCATCATCGCCGGCGGGGCAACGGCCGCCTGGGCCGGCTGCGGCTACCCGCCCGTCCCGCCGCTGCCGGCCATCGGATGCCGCGCCATGGTGCCGGTCTGCGACTGCAACCACAATGGACAGTGCTCGTGGTATTTCCAGTGCGTGCGTGGCTGACACGGCACCACGGGTCTGAGACCGTCGAGCGCGCCGGCCGGGTCCGGCGCATCGGAAGGGCGCGGTCGACCAGCGCCTGCTAGAGCCCACCGCATCCGGGCCCGTCGCGCCGCGGCCCCCCTGGCCATCGAGCGCGGCCCGGCAGTATTCCTATTCGCCATGATCGGCGCGCCCGACGTCAACGTCATCGACGCCATCCTGGATCAGGCGGCGCGCCGGCCGGACGCGCCCGCGATCGTGCTGGCGCACGAGACCCTGGGCTTCGCGGCCTTCGCCCGTTCGCTGGCCGGGGCCGCGGCCGGCCTCGGCGCCGCCGGCGTGCCGCCCGGGGCCGTCGTCGCGGTGATGGCCGGGGACCCGTACCCGTCCTTCCGGGCGATGCTCGGCGTCATGCTCTGCGGGCGCACCCTGCTGGCGCTCGACCGCGACATGAGCGAGGCCGAGATGCGGCGTCTGATCGCCGCCACCGGCGCCTCCGTCCTCGTCGCGGAGCGGGACGTCGCGCTGCCCGGGGTCCGGCTCCTCGACATGGCGGAACTGCCCGGCGAAGGCGACCCGGCGCAGGAGCGCGCCCCCGGCGGCGACCGGATCGCCCAGATCGTCGTCTCGTCCGGCACCACCGGTCCCTCCAAGGCGGCACCGGCGACGCACCGGGAACTGGCCCAGCGCATCGCCGACCGGGCGCGCGAAAGCGGCATCGACGCCGCGACCTGTCATCGGGTCGTGGTCGGCGTCGGCTTCGTGCTCGGCCGCTATCCGGCGATGCGCACCCTCGACGCCGGCGGCCGGGTGATCTTCCGGCCGATGCCGGGATCCGTGCCGGAACTGGTGCGCAGCCTCGCCGAAGACGGCGTCACCTACCTGGCGCTGACGCCGGCCCATGTCGCGACGCTGCTCGACGGGCTGCCGGCCGGCGACGGCCCGGCGCTGCCCACGGTGCGGACGCTGACGGTGACCTCGGCCGCCCTCTCCAGGGCGATGCGGCGGGCGGTGCTCGACCGGCTGACCCCCAACCTGCACATCGCCTATGCCAGCAACGAGGTCGGCCCGATCACCCATGCGCGCCCGGAGGACCTGGCCCGGCACCTGATGACGGTCGGCCCGCCCCTCCCCGGCGTCGCCATCGAGATCGTCGACGACGACGGCCAGCCGGTGCCGCCGGGCGAACTCGGCGAAATCCGCGTCCGCACGCCGAGCATGACCCGCGGCTACATCGGCGACGAGGCCGCCCAACGCGCGATCCGCGACGGCTGGTTCCACATGGGCGACACCGGCCGCCTCGACGAGGGCGGCCACCTCTATCTCCACGGCCGGATCGACGACCGCATCAACTACGGTGGGCGCAAGCTCTACGCCTTCGAGATCGAGGAGATCCTGCTGAGCCACCCGGCGGTCGCCGAGGCGGCCGCCGTCGGCCTGCCGAGCCGGCGCCACCAGGAGGTTCCGGTGGCGGCGGTGGTGGTGCGCCGGCCCGTCCCCGAACGCGAGCTGATCGCGCACTGCGCGGCCCGGCTCGAATCCTGGAAGGTGCCGCGCCTGATCCGCAGCCTGGCCGAACTGCCGCGGACGCCGAACCGGAAGCTGGCCCGGTCGGAACTGCGCCGCATCATGACCACCATGCTGGCGCCCCCCGGGACGGACACGCGATGACCCTGCCATCGACCATCGGCCGGCGCAGACTCCTCGCCGGCCTGCTCGCCGCCCCGTTCGCGTCGCGACCGTCCCTGGCGACGGCCGACGACTGGCAGCCGTCGCGCCCGATCCGGGTGCTGCGTGGCTTTGCGCCCGGCACCATGGGCGATGCCGTCATGCATCGCCTGGCGGAAGGAATGACCGAGAGGCTCGGCCAGCCGGTGGTGATCGAGAGCCGGCCCGGCGCCGGCGGCAATATCGCCATGGACGCATTGGCGAAGTCGGCGCCCGACGGGCACACGCTGGGGCTGACCGCGATGGGCCCGGTCGTGACCAACCCGATCCTGATGGGCGGCCGCATGCCCTACGACGCCGAGCGGGCCTTCACCCCGCTCTTCCGCATCTCCGAGCAGCCGGTCGTCGCGATGGTGCATCTTTCGGTGCCGGCGGCGGGGCGGGACTTCGTCGACTGGCTGCGCCGCCATCCCGACACGGCCTACGGCTCGGTCGGCATCGGCTCGACGCACCATCTGGTCGGCGCCATGTTGTCGCACGCGCTGGGGCTGAGCCTGCGCCACGTCCCCTATCGCGGCGCGCCGCTCGCCCTGACCGACCTCCTGGCCGGGCGCATCCTGCTCAGCTTCGACCTGATCGGCGGAGCGGCCGGCGCCATCCGCGACGGCCAGGTCCGGGCGGTCGCCGTCACCACCGAGCGGCGGTCGCCGCTCTTCCCGGAGGTGCCGACCTTCGCCGAGATCGGCCTGCCGCAGGTCGCCGCCTCGTCCTGGCTCGGCCTCTTCGCCCCGGCCGGGCTGCCGCCCGCCGTCGCCCGGCGCCTGACCGACGCCCTCGACGCCATCGTCCACGAACCGGCCTTCGCCGCCTGGCTGGCCGGCCTCGGCGCGACGCCGGTCGGCGGCGACGCGGCCGAATTCGCAGCCTTCCTGGCCGCGGAGCGGGTGCGCTGGGCGGCCGTCATCCGGGTCGCCGGGATCGCGCTCGACTGACGGCGGGGCGCCGGGACGGGCGCCGTCGGCGGGACGGAACAAGGCGCGCCGCCCGTCCGTTCTCGACGGGAAGCCGCCGGGCCGATATCAGGTTCGCCCATCCGGCGGTCGCCGCCACCCGGCACGGAACCGCCCCGCCCGCCCCGGCCAGAGCCAAGGACGCCCCGTTGAACGACAATCCCGCACCCGACTTCGCCGCCGCCTTCTCCGGCGCCCGCGTCATCATCACGGGCGGCCTCGGCTTCATCGGCTCGAACCTGGCGCGCCGGCTGGCCGGCCTCGGCGCCGAGGTGACGGCGATCGACAGCCTGATCCCGGAATATGGCGGCCATCTCTTCAACGTCGCCGGCCTCGAGGACCGCATCCGGGTCAACATCTCCGACGTCCGCGACATGCACTCGCTGCGCTACCTCGTGCAGGGCGGCGACTACCTCTTCAACCTGGCGGGGCAGACGAGCCACCTCGATTCGATGCATGACCCGCAGACCGACCTGGCGATCAACGGCACCGCCCAGCTCTCGCTGCTCGAGACCTGCCGCAAGCACGCGCCCGCCATCCGCATCGTCTTCGCCAGCACCCGCCAGATCTACGGCAAGCCCGACTACCTGCCGGTCGACGAGAAGCACCTGCTGCGCCCGGTCGACGTCAACGGCATCAACAAGATGGCGGGCGAGTGGTACCACATCCTCTACAACAACGTGTACGGGCTGAAGGCGGCGGCGCTCCGCCTCACCAACACCTACGGGCCGAGAATGCGGGTCAAGGACGCGCGCCAGACCTTCCTCGGCATCTGGATCAAGATGGTGCTCGAGGGCACGCCGATCGAAGTGTGGGGCGGCGAGCAGCTCCGCGACTTCACCTATGTCGACGACTGCGTCGAGGCGATGCTGCTGGCGGCCGTGACCCCGGCGATGGAAGGCCAGGCGCTCAACATCGGCGGCGACGGCGTCATCAGCCTGAAGGACCTGGCGGAGATGCTGGTGCGGGTGGCCGGCCAGGGCAGCGCCGCGGTCAAGCCGTTCCCGGCCGAGCGCAAGCGCATCGACATCGGCGACTACTATGCCGACGACCGCCGGCTGCGCGAACTCACCGGCTGGACGCCGCGGGTGTCGATGGAGGAAGGTCTCGCCCGCACCGTCGCCTACTACCGCGAACACCTCGACCGCTACCTCTGACCCCGCCCCCCGCTCCCTCCCAGACCGGCGAGACCCCTTCGATGGCAAGCCCGATCCCGCAGACCGACCCCAAGGCCGGCTATCTCGAACTGAAGGCGGCGATCGACGCCGCCGTCGCCCGCGTGCTCGAGGGCGGCTGGTACATCCTGGGCAAGGAGGTCTCGGCCTTCGAGGCGGAGTTCGCCGCCTGGAACGGCAACGCCCACGGCATCGGCGTCGCCAACGGCACCGACGCCCTGGTGCTGGCGCTGCGCGGCCTCGGCATCGGCGCCGGCGACATGGTCGCCACCGTCTCGCACACCGCGGTCGCCACCGTCGCGGCGATCGAACTCACCGGCGCGACGCCGATCCTGATCGACATCGAGGCCGAGAGCTTCTGCATGGACCCGGCCGCGCTCGACGCCGCCTTCGCGCGCGAGGGCTGGCGGATCCGGGCGGTGATCCCGGTGCATCTCTACGGCCACCCGGCCGACCTCCGCGCCATCCTCGCCATCGCCCGCAAGCACGGCGCGAAGGTGCTGGAGGACTGTTCGCAGGCCCACGGTGCGGCCATCGGCGGCGCCCATGTCGGCACCTTCGGCGACATCGCCGCCTTCAGCCTCTACCCGACCAAGAATCTCGGCGCGCTCGGCGACGGCGGCATCGTCACCACCGACGACGCGGCCCTGGCGCAGCGCATCCGGGAGCTCCGCGAGTATGGCTGGCGCGACCGCTACATCAGCGCCACGGCCGGCATGAACAGCCGGCTCGACGAGCTCCAGGCGGCGATCCTGCGCGCCAAGCTCGCGCATCTCGACCGCGACAACGGCCGCCGGCGCGCGGTCGCCGCCCATTACGACGCGGCGCTCGCCAATTCCGGCCTGCGGCTGCCGGCGGTGCGGGCGGACACGACCCATGTCTACCACCAGTACGTCGTCCGCGCCGCCGACCGCGAGGGCCTGCGCGCGCGCCTGAAGGAGGCCGGGATCGCGACCAACGTCCACTACCCGGCCCCCGTCCATCTCCAGCCGGCCTACCGCGGCCGCACGCCGGTCGGCCCCGCCGGCATGGCGGCGACCGAGGCGGCGCAGGGCGAGATCCTGAGCCTGCCGATGTTCCCGCAGCTCGCCCAGGCCGACGCCGAGCGCGTCACCGACGCGATCGTGGCGGCGCTCCGCGCCTGACGCCGTGGAGCAGCGCCTCAGCCTGGTGACGCTCGGGGTCCGCGACCTCGACCGGGCGCGCGCCTTCTACGAGCGGCTGGGCTGGGTGCGCGGGCTCCGCGCCGCCGAGGGCGTCGCCTTCTTCCAGGCGGGCGGCATGGTGCTGGCGCTGTGGTCGCGGGCCGCGCTCGCGGCCGACGCCGGTCTCACCGACGACGGCCGGGGCTTCGCCAGCATCACCCTTTCCCACAATGTCCGCCGCCGCGAGGAGGTCGACGCCGTCCTCGCCGGGGCGGTGGCCGCCGGCGCCCGCCTCCTCCGCCCGGCGCGCGACACCGAATGGGGCGGCCGCGCCGGCCATTTCGCCGACCCGGACGGGTTCGTCTGGGAGGTGGCCTGGAACCCCGGCTTCCCGATCGCCGCGGACGGCGCGATCCTGCTGCCCGACTAGGAGGACCGCCGGCCCGCCTCACCCCCGGAACAGGATCACGATGCCGGAGCAGATGAGGAGGATGCCCGCGACCTGCGGCCAGCCCAGCGCCTCGCCATAGAGGAAGTAGCCGAGCACGACGACGAGCGCGTAGCTGATCGAGACCGACGGGAAGGCGACCGAGACCGGGATCACCTGCAGGGCGGCCATGTAGAGGAAGGCGGCCATGCCGTAGAGGCCGAGGCCGATGATCGACTGCCAGCGGAAGAGCTGGTCGACGAAACCGGCGGCCCCCGCCGCCCCGGCCTTCAGCAGGAGCTGGCCGGCGACGCCGACCAGGATGGCGGCCGCCAGCGCGACGTAGTGGCCGACCGACGGCGCGGCGGAGGCGGCGGTCATTCCGCGCCCTCCGCCCCGGGGCCGCCGCGGTAGACCGTGCGCACGATCCCCTGCGGCTTGCGGTTCACCGTCAGGAAGAGACGCCCGAGATACTCGCCGATCATGCCCAGCATGACGAGCTGGACGCCCGAGACCAGCAGCGTCGCCACCATCAGCGAGGCCCAGCCGGCCGGCGGCTCGTTGACCACCGCCTCGACCAGGACGACGATCCCGACGAGCGCGCCGAGCCCGCTCAGGCCGAGGCCGAGCAACGTCGCCGCCCGGAGCGGCATGACCGAGAAGTTGAGGAACATGTTCATCCACAGCCGCACCAGTCGGCGCAGCGTGTAGTTGCTGCGGCCGACGGCGCGCGGCAGGTGGCGGACCTGGATGCGGCCGATGCGCTTGGTCACCTGCAGGAGCAGCCCGTCGACATAGGGAAACGGCCCGTCGTAGCGGCCGATGGCGCGGGCGGCGAAGGCGCTCATGCAGCGGAAGCTGGAGAGGTAGAGGCCCTTCGGCTTGTCGAGGAGCTGGTCGGCGCACCAGTTGGTGAAGCGGCTGCCGAGGTTGCGCCACAGCGCATGCTCCTTGGTCTCGTAGTAGGTGTAGACGACGTCGAGGTCGTTGGCCTGGGCATGTTCCAGGATGCGCAGCACCTCCTCCGGCGGGTTCTGGAGGTCGTCGTCCATGGTGATGACGTAGCGGCCGCCGGCATGGCGCAGGCCGGTCATCACCGCGTTGTGCTCGCCGTAGTTCCGGGAATGGTCGACGACGACGAGCGGCACCCGCGCCGTCGCCAGCAGCCGGCGGCAGACGGCGAGGCTGTCGTCGGGGCTGCCGTCATTGACCAGGACGATCTCGAGCCCGCCCGGTACCGGCAGGGCGGAGAGCGCCTCGACCAGTTCGCCCACCGACGCCGCGCCGTTGTAGACGGGCACGACGATGCTGAGGGTGCAGCCGGCCGCGGCCTCGCGATCGGCGGCCGGGGTTTCGGGCTCGGTCATGCCTGGGGTCCTCGGGGAGCGGAACGGGAAGGGTTGCGGGCGACGGCCAGCACGGAGCCGCCGAAGGGCAGCCGGCGGCCGCCGGCGAGCCAGCGGCGCTCCAGCCCGACGAGGGCGGCGAACAGGCGCTCGACCGGCGCCGGGGCGAGGCCGACGTCGCTGCTGGCGGTGCCGCCGGGCCAGAGCTTGCGGCGGGCCACCATCAGCGGAAAGAGGATCGTGTTCCAGTAGCCGACGCGGACCGCCTCGAACCCGGCCGCCGAGAGCGCGGCCGCCAGCGCCGGGGCGTGGTAGCGGCGGGCATTGGCGACCGCGCGGTCATGGTCGCTGAAGAGCCAGCGGTAGGCCGGCAGGTTGAGGACGTAGGCGCCGCCCGGGGCGAGGCAGCGGCGGGCCTCGGCCATCGCAGCGGCCTCGTCGACGCCGGCATGGCAGAGGACGTCGGCGCTGACGATGGCGCCGAGGCTGGCATCGGCGAAGGGCAGCCGGTCGATCGAGCCCAGCACCACCGGTCCCGGCCAGCGCTCGCGCGTCGCCCGGCAGGCGAGCGGGTCGCGGTCGAGGCCGATGAAGCGGGCCTCGGGCATCCAGGCGGAGAGGCGCCGCAGCAGCCCGCCCGTCCCGCAGCCGGCGTCGAGCACCGGCCCGGGCGGCGGCCCGGCGGCGGCGAGCGCGCCCGCGAGGATGCCGTGCAGGCCGTGGAACCACCACATCCCGTCCTCGGCCGCGGCCAGCTTCTCGACTTCGCGTGCGTCCAACCCGTCGTCCCCGATGCGCCTTCCCGATGCGCGGCATGCTGCGCAACGGGCGGCGGAGCCTAGGCGCGCGGAAGGAATGCGACAAGAACGCCGCGCCGGCCGCACCTATTCCGATCGTTCCGATCGCCCGCGCTTGCCGGCCGGCGGTCCGTCCCTTACACCACCCGACCTTGCGGAACCGGCTGGCGACAGGGCGCGGGATGACGGAACGGACGGTGCTGGTGACCGGCGGAGCCGGCTATGTCGGCAGCCACGCCTGCAAGGCGCTGGCGCGGGCGGGCTACCGCCCGGTGGTCTTCGACGACCTGAGCCGCGGTTTCCGCAAGGCGGTGCGCTGGGGCCCGCTGGTCGAGGCCGACCTCGCCGACCGCGCCGCGCTCGCCGCCGCCTTCGCCGAGTGGCGGCCGGCGGCGGTGATGCACTTCGCGGCCCTCGCCTATGTCGGCGAGTCGATGGCCGATCCCGGCCGCTACTACCGCGCCAACGTCGCCAACAGCCTCAACCTGCTGGAGGCCATGGTGGCGGCGGGCGTCGGCCGGATCGTCTTCTCCTCGACCTGCGCCACCTACGGCGACCCGATCCGGGTGCCGATCGCCGAGGACCACCCGCAGCGGCCGGTCAATCCCTATGGCGAGACCAAGCTCGCGGTCGAGCGGATGCTGCACTGGTTCGGCCGCTGCCACGGGCTCGGCTGGGCGGCCTTGCGCTACTTCAATGCCGCCGGGGCCGACCCGGACGGCGAGATCGGCGAGAACCACGAGCCCGAGACGCACCTGATCCCGCTCGCCATCGACGCCGCCCGCGGCGGCCCGCCGCTGCGCGTCTTCGGCACCGACTACCCGACGCCCGACGGGACGGCGGTGCGCGACTACATCCACGTCGCCGACTTGGCCGACGCCCATGTCCGCAGCCTCGGCCGCCTGCTGGACGGCGGCGGCAGCCACGCCCTCAACCTCGGCACCGGCACCGGCCACTCGGTCAAGGCGGTGATCGAGGCGGTCGCGCGCCGCACCAACCGGCCGGTTCCGGTCGAAATGGCGCCGCGCCGCGCCGGCGATCCGCCCGCCCTGGTCGCCGACGCCACCCAGGCACGGAACCTGCTTGGGTGGCAGCCCGCATGCTCGGACATGGCCACGATCGTGGAGACCGCCTGGCGCTGGCACTCGGCACCGCCGGGCGCCTGAACCGGGCGATTCGGGGGACGGCGGGTCCGGACGACCCCGGTCACGAAACTGTCGCGAAAATAGGCAGCGCCGCCCGCTTGTGCGGCGATTGCCTTTTCCTATATCACGGCGCGGTTCGCTGCGGCCCCGGCCGCGCGGTCCTTCCCCTCGTCAGGGCGAGCCGGAAACGGCCCCACGCCCCCGTTTCGTCCCTTCGGTCGGAGCATCGGATGGTGTGGCGCCCTTCGAGTTCGCGCGGCTCTTCCCGGCGCGCGCCCGCGACAGACCGTCGCGGAAATTTTCCGGGACTAACATTCCTTCATCTTCCGTTATCCCGACGTCGGCCGGCACCCCCCGGCATCCCTTCCGTCAGATTGGGCTGACCCACGTCATGCGCCTGCAGAACCTCGGCATCCTGGCGATCCTTGCCGTCGCCACGACCGCATTCTGGGTAGCGTTCAACCAGCCGCGCGAGGAAGCCGGCTGGAACGGGCGCATCACCGGCATCTCGTACAGCCCCTACCGCACCGGCCAGAACCCGAACGGCGGTCCGCACCCGACGCCCGAGCAGATGGACGAGGATCTCCGGATCATGTCCGAGCGGGTCGACCGGGTCCGCGTCTACACCACCCAGGACGGGCAGAACATCGTGCCCGGCCTCGCCCAGAAGTACGACATGACCGTGACGCTGGGCGCGTGGGTCGACAACCGCAAGGAGCGCAGCGAGCGCGAGGTGCGGGACGTCGTCAAGCTCGCCCGCACCCACCACAACGTCGACCGGGTGATCGTCGGCAACGAAGCCCTGCTGCGCGCCGAACTGACGGTGCCCGAGCTCATCCAGTACATCCGCCGCGTCCGCGACCAGGTCCAGCTGCCGGTGTCCACCGCCGAGACCTGGGACGTCTGGCTCGCCAACCCCGAGCTCGCCCAGGCGGTCGACTTCATCGCCGTGCAGATCCTGCCCTACTGGGACGGGACCGAGATCGGCCAGGCGGTCGAATCCGTCTTCCAGCGCTACCAGCAGCTCCGCCGCACCTTCCCCGACAAGAAGATCGTGCTCTCGGAAGTGGGCTGGCCGAGCGACGGCCGCATGCGGCTCGAGTCGGTGCCGAGCCGGGTGAACCAGGCGAGCTTCATCCGCCAGTTCCTCGCCCGGGCCGACGACTGGGGCCTCGACTACTACGTCATCGAAGCCTTCGACCAGCCCTGGAAGCACTCCACCGAAGGCGGCGTCGGTGCCTACTGGGGCATCTGGAACTCCGACCGCACGCCCAAGTTCGCCTTCCAGGGCACCCTGATCGAGCGGCCGCAATGGCCCCTGCTCGCCGGCCTGTCGGTGGCGCTGGGCGCCCTCTTCTCGCTCGTCTTCTTCCGCCGCGCCCAGCACCTGCGCGTCCCCGGCCGGTTCCTCTTCGCCGGCATCCTGCAGGGCCTCGCGATCGGCACCGTCTGGGTCGGCTATGTCACCGCCACCAAGTACCTGACGCCGTCGGCGATGCTGGTCTGGGGGGTGCTCGTCCTCTCCATGATCCTGCTCGCGGTCATCCTGCTGGCCGAGGGCCGCGAGATGATCGACGCGCTCTGGTCGAAGGCGATGCGGCGCGGCTTCCGGCCGCTCAAGGTCGATCCCGCGCGGCAGCACTGGCCCAAGGTCTCGATCCACCTGCCGATCTACAACGAGCCGCCGCAGATGGTGATGCAGACCATCGACAGCCTGCTGCGGCTCGACTACCCGGCGCTCGAGGTCGTCGTCGTCGACAACAACACCAAGGACGAGGACGTCTGGCGCCCGGTCGAGGCCTACTGCGCCGACAAGACCGACCGGGTGAAGTTCCTGCACATCCCGCACTGCCCCGGCTTCAAGGCCCAGGCGCTGAACATCGCGCTCGCCAACACCGCGCCCGACGCGGAGATCGTCGGCGTGGTCGACAGCGACTACCTGGTCCAGGCCGACTGGCTGAAGAGCCTCGTCCCCTATTTCGACCGCAAGGAGGTCGGCTTCGTCCAGGCGCCGCAGGACCATCGCGACGCCCATGTCAGCCCCTTCAAGCGCATGATCAACTGGGAGTATGCCGGCTTCTTCAACATCGGCATGGTCCAGCGCAACGAGGACAACGCGATCATCCAGCACGGCACGATGACGCTCATCCGCCGCCAGGCGCTGGTCGAGACCGGCCAGTGGGGCGAATGGTGCATCGTCGAGGACGCCGAGCTCGGCCTGCGGCTGCTCGAGGCCGGGTGGGAGTCGGTCTACGTCAACCACTCCTTCGGCCACGGCCTGTCGCCCGACTCCTTCTCGGGCTTCAAGCGCCAGCGCTTCCGCTGGGCCTATGGCGCCGTGCAGATCCTGAAGCGGCACTGGCGGGCACTTCTGCCCTGGGACAGGTCGACCAAGCTCACCGGCGCCCAGCGCTACCACTTCGTCATGGGCTGGCTGCCCTGGTTCGCCGACGCCCTCAGCGTGGTGCTGGCGGTGCTGGGCCTGGTGTGGACGGCCGGCCTCCTCGCCTTCCCCAAGCATTTCGACTTCCCGCTCAGCATCTTCCTGGCGCCGACGATCGCGGTCTTCGCCTTCAAGCTGATCCGCTTCTTCTGGCTCTACAGCGCCAAGGTGAAGTGCGAGTTCGGCGACTGCGTCCGCGCGGGCGTGGCGGGCCTCGCCCTCACCTACACCATCGGCTACGCGATGCTGTCGGGCCTCTTCACCCGGAAGCTGCCCTTCCACCGCACGCCGAAGATGGAGGACAAGCCGGCCCTCGTGCAGGCGCTGGCGATGGCGCGGACCGAGGCCGTCATGCTGGTGCTGCTGATCGCCGGCGGCCTCGCCATCGGGCTCCGCTTCGGCACGCTGGACCGCGAGGCGTGGGTCTGGTCGGCGACGCTCTTCGTGCAGGCGACGCCCTATGCGGCGGCGGTCTACACCGCAGTGCGCGACGCCTTGCCGAAGGTCGGCCTGTTCGGCCGCCTGCGCAAGCCGGCGATCGCCAACCCCGGCGACCCGTCGTCGGCCGACGCCCGGCCGTAACCGTCCGGCTCGATCCGGAAAGGGCCGCCCCTGGGGGCGGCCCTTTTCATGTCGACTCCCGGCCGAGACGAGCCCCACCGGAACGAGAAGGGCCG
>NZ_JAYSFE010000079.1:0-10448 GCF_041913585.1 Allostella sp. | reverse complement strand
GTTCCGTCGCGGGCCTTCTTGGCTTGGACCTGCCCGGCGTCAGGGGTGCCGGCTGAGTTGGCTGATCTCGTCCTTGATCCGCAGCTTCTGGCGCTTCAGTTCGGCCAGCACGCCGTCATCGGGATGCGGTCGGTGCGTCTCCTCGTCGAGTCGCTGTTCCAGGTGGGAATGCTGACGGCGAAGCGCATCGATCCGATCAAGAGTAGCCATCGTCACCTCCGGCTGGTCAGTCACAACTGTGACATATGGGAGCTTACGCCCCATCTTGAACCCCGCCAAGGTCGACGAACCACCGAAACGGACCGGTTCAACGCCTTGATTTTCCGTTCGAAGTTCCAAGTGGCGCCGTCGCTGCGGCAATCAGTGCCGGCGGCGGTTCGGCCGGGCCGGCCCCCAGCCGGTCGAGGCAGGCGCCGAGATTGGCGGCGATGGCGATCCCGGGATCCGTCCGTCCCTGGCGCTCGCCGGCGGGGCGCAGCGCCTCCAGCGCCGCCTGCTGCAGCCGCTCGGCCTCGAGCTCGACCGCCTTGATGCGGATGCGCAGGGCCACCGCCGCCTCGGCCGTGACGGCGCCGATGTCGGCGCGGAGCGCGCGCCGCACGGCGCGCAGCGGCCGCACCACCTGGTCGCGCCAGGCACCCGTCGCACCTTCCGCGGCGGCGAGGTCGGTGGCGGCGAGCGCCAGCCCGGCCGCCCCCCACCACGCCGCCCACAGGAGGACGTTGACGTCGGCCCCGTGGCCGTCCTGGAGGGCGAGGCACCAGTCCGCCACCCCCGGCGCGCCATACACGCGCATGGAAAAATCCCAGAGGCTCTCGTGGGCCGTCATGCCGCCGTCTCCTGCCGGTCGCCGAAGCAGATGCCGAGCCCGCGCGCGGTCTTCACGATGGCGCCCTCGGAATCGACCGCCTGATAATGCTCGATCGCGTGCTGAATCGGTACGTCTCCGACCTGCCGGTTGATCCAGGCGACCATCCGGTCGAACCGCCCCTCCGCCACCAGCTCGACGGCGTGGACGCCGAGCGCCGAGGCGAGCAGCCGGTCACCGGCCGTCGGCTGCCCGCCGCGCTGCACATGGCCCAGGACCGTGACCCGGGTCTCGGCCCCGGTGTCGCGGGTCAGCCGCTCCGCGACATAGTGTCCGATGCCGCCGTAGGAACCGCGCCCCTGCCGCACCGGGCGGCCCTCCTCGGTCAGCACCGCCTCCGCCACCACGACGAGGGCGAAGTTCCGGCCGCCCTCCTGGATGCGGCGGAGGTGCTCGGCGATGACCGGAAAGTCGTAGGGGATCTCCGGGATCAGGATGACGTCGGCGCCGCCGGCGATGCCGGTGGCGAGCGCGATGTGGCCGGCGTCGCGGCCCATTACCTCCAGCACCATGACGCGGCTGTGGCTGGCCGCCGTCGGCTGCAGCCGGTCGAGCGCCTCGGTCGCGACCGCGACCGCCGTCTGGTAGCCGATCGCCGTCTCGGTCAGGCCGATGTCGTTGTCGATGGTCTTGGGAATGCCGACGAGCGGAATGCCGCCCTGGCGGGCGAGGCGGCGCAGGATCGCGAGGCTGCCGTCGCCGCCGATGCCGATCAGGGCGTCGAGCCCGAGCAGCCGGAAGCCCTCGATCACCTCGTCGGAGCGGTCGAGCCGCCGGCCGTCCGGCATCGGGAAGTCGAACGGGTCGCCATGGTTGGTGGTGCCGAGCACCGTTCCGCCCATCCGCATCATGCCGGTGTCGGCGGCCTCGGCGCCGAGGGTGTCGGCCATCGGTGGACGGGCCATCAGGCCGCGGGTGCCCTGGCGGATGCCGACCACGGTCCAGCCGCGGCGCCCCGCCGCGAGCACGACCGCGCGGATCACCGCGTTGAGACCGGCGCAGTCGCCGCCGCTGGTGAGGATGCCGATGCGCTTCGCCGTCATCGCGCTTCTCCGCTAGTATGGCCGCCGAGTGTGCCACGCACGGGCATGATGGCGGGGATGGATCTGGACCTGGAGCTCATCCGGCAGAAGCTGGAAGCACTGAAGAGCGAGCATCGCGACCTCGACGACGTGATCGAACGGCTGGCCGAGCAGGCGCCGGTGGACCAGCTTCGCCTGCAGCGGATGAAGAAGCGCAAGCTGATGCTGAAGGACCAGATGGCCAAGCTGGAAAGCCTGCTGCTGCCCGATATCATCGCCTGAACCCGGATCGCCTGGGCCCAGATCGCCTGAGCCCGGATCGTCCGGGCCGCCGTCACCCGGCGCCCGGCGCGACGGTGCCGCTTGCCGGGCGCGGGCCACCCCCTATAATCCGCCGCTTTTCGCGGACCAGGCATCATGGAACGGGTTTCCCCCCTCGTCGGCATCATCATGGGCAGCACGTCGGACTGGGAGACGATGCGCCATGCTTCGGAAACGCTGGAGACGCTGGCGGTTCCCCATGAGGTGCGGGTGGTCTCGGCCCACCGCACGCCCGAGCGCCTGCACCACTATGCCCGCACCGCGCGCGATCGCGGCCTCAAGGTGATCGTCGCCGGAGCCGGCGGCGCCGCGCACCTGCCCGGCATGGCCGCCGCCATGACCCCGCTCCCCGTCTTCGGCGTTCCGGTCGAGAGCCATGCGCTGAAGGGCATGGACAGCCTGCTGTCGATCGTCCAGATGCCGGCCGGCGTGCCGGTCGGCACGCTGGCGATCGGGCGCGCCGGGGCGGTCAACGCGGCGCTGCTGGCGGCGGCGGTGCTGGCGCTCTCCGACCCGGCGATCGCCCAGGCGCTCGACGGCTGGCGGATGCGCCAGACGGCGGCGGTGCCGGAGACGCCGGTGGCGGGCGGCGGCGCATGAACGGCCCCGCGCCGGCCTCCCGCGGCCTCGTTCGTCCGGGGTCCACCATCGGCATCCTCGGCGGCGGCCAGCTCGGCCGCATGCTGGCCCTGGCGGCCGCCCAGCTCGGCTACCGCACCCATGTCTTCGTGCCGGAGGCGGATTCGCCGACCGCCCAGGTGGCGGCGGCCGCGACCGTCGCCCGCTACGACGACCTGGACGCGCTGAGCCGCTTCGCCGCCGCGGTCGACGTCGTCACCTTCGAGTTTGAGAACGTGCCCGCCGCGACCGCGCAGCACCTGGCGGCGCTGCGGCCGATCCACCCGTCGCCGTCGGTGCTGGCGATCGCCCAGGACCGGCTGGCCGAGAAGCGCTTCCTCAATGGCATCGGCGTCGCCACCGCCCCCTTCCGCGCCGTCGCGACGCCGGCCGAACTGGAGGCGGCGCTCCGCGAACTCGGTCGGCCGGCGGTACTCAAGACCGTCCGCCTCGGCTACGACGGCAAGGGCCAGTCGATGATCCGGGCCGACGGCGACGCCGCGGCGGCCTTCGCGGTCCTGGGCGGCGCCGACGGCATCCTCGAGGGCTTCGTCGACTTCCGCATGGAGGCTTCGGTCGTGGTCGCCCGCACGGCGGTCGGCGACGTCGCGCCCTACGTGCCGGTCGAGAACCGCCACGTCCACCACATCCTCGACACCACGATTGCGCCGGCCGCCATCCCAGCGGCCCTGGCCGAGGAGGCGGTGGCCACGGCCTGCCGCATCGCCCGGGCGCTCGACTTGGTCGGCCTGCTGGCGGTCGAGATGTTCGTCACCCGCGACGACCGCATCCTCGTCAACGAACTGGCGCCGCGGCCGCACAATTCCGGCCACTGGACCATGGACGCCTGCCGCACCAGCCAGTTCGAGCAGCATGTCCGCGCCGTCTGCGGCCTGCCGCTCGGCTCGACCGAGCGGCACTCGGACGCGGTCATGAAGAACCTGATCGGCGACGAGGTCGAGGGCTGGCTGGAGGCCCTCTGCGACCCCGCGGCCAAGCTGCACCTCTACGGCAAGGCCGCGGCGCGGCCGGGCCGCAAGATGGGGCACGTCAACCGGCTCTACCCCCGGGCCGGCTGAACGGCCGCTACCGCCCGAGGAAGCGCCGGCCGCGGTGGTTCGGGCCGGCGCGCAGGAAGCGCCGCGGGTCCGGCAGCCGCTTGAGCAGCGATTCCGCCTGCTGGCGCAGCCGCGGGATGCGCATGACGTCGGCGATGCGGCGATCGAGGAAGGCCCAGCTCTCGGCATGGCCGGGCGAGCGGTCGTTCATCCAGTAGACGAGCGTCGAGGAATAGACCCCCGCCAGGAGCGCCCGGCGGGTGTACCAGGAGGCATCGGTCGAACGGTCGCCGGCGGCGTACCAGACGGCGTCGACCGTCCGCCAGACGAGGCGGGCGCCGGTCGGCGCCATGTGCGGCAGCGACAGCACCGCCGCCCCCCGCCGCACCGCCTCGCGGTAGGGCGCCAGCACATCGATGCGCGCCCGCACCGCGGCCGCGATGCGGTCGCGGATCTTCATCGCCTCCATCGGCAGTTGGCCCAGGTGGGCCAGCATCTGCCGGTCGGCCCACTCGCTGAACGCGACCAGGAGTTCCGTCTCGCCGCCCGGCAGCAGGTCCGGCACCTCGGCCGCCGGGATGCCGCAGTCGCGGGCGCCGGCGCGGATCGCCGTCATCGTCCAGCCGTCGAAGGCGGCGTTGGCCGCCGCCGCCAGCACCAGCGCCTCGCGCCGGTCGCTCATGGTCATCGCGGCACCTCCAGGTCGGGCGGATATTTCGCCATCTCCTCGTTGAAGCCGAAGAGCGAGAAATCGGTCATCCGGGCGGGATAGAGGATGCCGTCGAGATGGTCGAACTCGTGCTGCACCAGCCCCGCGTGGTAGCCCGAGACGACGCGCTCGACCGGGCGGCCGTCGAGGTCGGTGCCGGAATAGCGCAGGCGGCGCCAGCGCGGCACGGCGCCGCGCAGGCCGGGGACCGACAGGCAGCCCTCCCAGCGCAGCGCCTTCTCCTCGCCGAGCGGCGCGATCACCGGATTGACCAGCGCCTGCATGGGCAGGGGCACGTCCTCGGCGTCGCCGGTCAGGCGCTCGGCGCGGACGCGGAAGATGACGAGGCGGAGCGGCACATGCACCTGCGGCGCCGCCAGCCCGGCACCGCCGATGTCCTCCAGGGTGTCGATCATGTCGGCGACGAGGGCGCGGACGGCGGGCGCCGTCGGGTCGGGCACCGGCTCGGCCACCCGGCGCAGGACCGGATGGCCCATGCGGGCGATCTTGAGGATGGCCATGCCCGGAATATGGCGCCGCGGTCGCGGCCGGTAAAGCCGGCCGCGCTCAGTCCTTCTCGGCCAGGAGCGCCAGGAGGCGGTTCAGCCGGGCGCGCGTCTTCGCCTGGTGCGCCGCCACGTCGCGGTCGCGCCAGTCGTAGAAGCCGCGGCCGGTCTTCACGCCGAGATCGCCCGCCCGGAACTTGTCCTGCACCACCGGGCTCGGCGTCGCCGAGTGGCAGAGATGCGGCACGATCGCCGCCTGGGCCAGGGCATGGGTGTCGAGCCCGGACAGGTCCTTCTGCTCGATCAGCCCGGTGATGCACATCCGCGGCCCCAGCATCTCCTTGGCCGCGATGTCGATCTCGGCCGCGGTGCAGACGCCCTTCTCGATCAGGTAGTAGGCCTCGTGCAGGATGGCGTGCTGCAGCCGGTTGATGAGCAGGCCGGGCAGCGCCTGCCCGAGCGGCAGCGCGCGCTGGCCGCAGCGCGCCACCGCGGCGGCGACGGCCTCCATCACCGCGGGGTCGGTCTGCCGGATCGCCGCCAGTTCGACCAGCGGGATGACGTCCGCCGGCTGGAAATAATGCAGGCCGGCATAGCGTTCGGGATGGGCGAGCTTGTCGGCCAGTTCCTGGACCGGCAGCCCCGAGGTGTTGGTGACCAGGATCGGCCGGCCGCCATAGGCCGCCTCGACCCGGGCGTTGAAGGCGATCTTCGGGGCCATCTCCTCGACGATCGTCTCGACGATGAGGTCGGGTGCCTGCGCCGGCAGGTCGCCCAGCACGGCGACCCCCTCGGGCACGCCGGTCGCCTTCTCCGGCGCGCGGGTCAGGATGGCGGTGGAATGGCCGCCGCGCGCGAAGGCGGCGGCGATGCCGCGTCCCATCGTGCCGAGGCCGGCGACGAGGACGGATCGGATTTCGGTCATGCGGCCGCGACCCTAGCCCGAACCGGCGCCGGCCGTCACGTCTCGGATGAACCGGCGGCGCGGCCCGTGCGACCGAGCGGCAACCCACACGCGAGGGACCCGATGCAGCGCCTGTCGCTCCTGCTCTTCTCCACCACCGTCGCCATGCTGGCGGCCGCGATCGTCGTCGTCGCCTGCGAGGTCGCCGCCAACCCGCGGCTCTGAGATGGTATAGGATCGGCCTCCCGCCCAGGACCGGAGGCCATCCCGCCCGTGCTCATCCCCAAGACGACGCGCGCGCGGCCGGGGCCGCGCGGCATGGACGTGGCCGAGGCCGAGGCGCTGGCGCTGCGGGCGCTCGCCTGGATCGCGGCCGACGACGATCGCCTGCTGCGCTTCCTGGCGCTGGCGGGCACCGGGCTCGACGAAGTGCGGGCGCGGGCGACCGACCCCGCCTTTCTCGGCGGCGTCCTCGACTGCCTGCTCGGCGACGAGCGCTGGGTGCTGGATTTCGCGGCCGAAGCCGGCATCGACCCGGCCCTGCCGGCGGCGGCCCGCCGGCGCCTGCCCGGCGGCGGCGAGGTGGAATCGTGACCGTGCCGGCCGCCCATCGCCCGCCGGCCAGCCGCGCGGCACTGGTCGCGTGGAGCCTCTACGACTTCGCCAACTCGGCCTTCCCCACGGTCGTCGTCACCTTCGTCTTCTCGGCCTATTTCGTCCGCGGCGTCGCCGCCGACGTCGAGACCGGAACGGCGGCCTGGGGCCACGCCATGGCCCTGGCCGGCATCGCCACCGCGGTGCTGGGTCCGGTGCTGGGCGCCGTCGCCGACCGCTCGGGCCGGCGCAAGCCGTGGATCCTCGCCTTCTCGCTCGCCTGCATCCTGGCGGGCGGCGCCCTCTGGTACGTCCGCCCCGACCCGTCCTACGTGCCGCTCGCCCTGGCGCTGGCGGTCGTCGCGGTGATCGCCTTCGAGGTCGCCACCGTCTTCTACAACGCCATGCTGCCGGACCTCGTCCCCCCCGGGCGGATCGGGCGCTGGTCGGGCTGGGCCTGGGGCGTCGGCTATCTCGGCGGACTGCTCTGCCTGGTGGTGGCGCTCTTCGGGCTGGTGATGGCGCCGCAGCCCCTGTTCGGCCTCGACAAGGCGACGTCGGAGCACGTTCGCGCGGCCGCGCCTCTGACCGCGATCTGGTTCGCCGTCTTCGCGCTCCCGTTCTTCGTCCTGACCCCGGACCGGCCGGCGACCGGGGTCGCGCCCGTCGCCGCCGCGCGGGCGGGCCTCGCCCAGATCGGGCGCACGCTCCGCCATCTCGGGGGCGAGCGCAACGTCGCCCGCTTCCTCGTCTCCCGCCTCTTCTACACCGACGCCCTCAACACCCTCTTCGCCTTCGGCGGCATCTACGCCGCGGGCACATTCGGCATGAGCTTCGAGGAGGTCATCCTCTTCGGCATCGCCCTCAACGTCACCGCCGGGCTGGGCGCGGCCGCCTTCGCCTGGATCGACGACTGGGTCGGACCGAAGACCACCATCCTCGCCGCCATCGCCGGGCTGATGACGGCCGGCACCGCGGTGCTCCTGGTCGACGACAAGGCGTGGTTCTGGGTCTTCGGCCTGGCGCTCGGCGTCTTCGTCGGGCCGGCCCAGGCGGCGAGCCGGTCGCTGATGGCCCATCTCGCCCCGCCCGAGCGGGAAAGCGAGATGTTCGGCCTCTTCGCGCTCTCCGGCAAGGCGACCTCCTTCGTCGGTCCCGCGGCGCTGGCCTGGACGACGCTCGCCTTCGGCAGCCAGCGCGCGGGCATGGCGACGATCATCGTCTTCTTCGCCATCGGCTTTGCCATCCTGCTCGGCGTCGATGGGCGCCGCCGGGTCTAGCGGCGCCGCGACGGCGACCCCATATTAGTTTGGAACAATTCTAAAGGAGGGTCCCCATGCGCAATACCCGGATCGACCTCGCGCCGGAGGTCCGCGAGAAGTCCATCGAGCTCCTCAATGCCCGTCTCGCCGACGCCATCGACCTCAAGCTGCAGGCCAAGCAGGCGCACTGGAACGTCAAGGGCCGCAACTTCATCGCCATCCACGAACTGTTCGACGCCATCGCCGGCCGGGTCGACGCCCAGGTCGACGAACTGGCGGAGCGGGTGACGGCGCTGGGCGGCGTCGCCGAGGGCACGCTGCAGGCGGTGACCAAGCGCACCACGCTCGCCGCCTACCCCCTGCGCGCCGACGGCGGCGACCATGTCGCCCGCCTCGCCGACGCGCTCGCCGCCTATGGCAAGGCGGCGCGGGCCGCGATCGACGCCGCGACCGGCTTCGGCGATGCCGACACGGCCGACCTCTTCACCGGCATCTCGCGCGCGGTCGACAAGGACCTCTGGTTCCTCGAGGCACACCTCGAGGGCTGATCCCCCGCCCGGATCAGGCCGCCCGCACCCAGACGGCGCTGTCGTGGAAGACGGCGCCGCCCTGGGGCGGGCCGGGGTCGGCGCCGACGAGCGTGTTGATGCCGGTGCCCTCCTCGAAGGCCGCGTTGGGCCAGATGCCCTCGACCACGATGACGCCCCGCTGCTGCCCGTCGCCCGCCCGGGCGTGCAGCACGACGGTGCCGCGGCGGTTGCCGAGGCGGATGCGGGCGCCGTCGGCCAGCCCCAGCGCCGCCAGGTCGTCGGGATGCATGCGGGCCGTCGGACGTCCCTCGCGCTTCACCGACGACGGCGTCTCGGTGAAGGTCGAGTTGAGGAAGGAGCGCGCCGGCGGCGCCAGCATGCGGAACGGGTGCTCCTCGGTCGCCGCCTCGAAGAGCGCCGTCTGGTCGGGCAGCGGCGGCAGCTTCCGCCAGTCCGGCCCGATCGACTGCCAGTCGGCGCGGAAATGGAACTTCCCGTCCTTGTGCGGGAAGCCGTCGAGGAAATGGGCCTTCTCGAAGGGCGGCATCCGGTCCGTCCAGCCGCTGTCGGCCAGGATCGCCGCCGCCGACGGATAGCCGGAGGCGGCGAGCGTCGCCTCCATCATCTCCCATTCCGACATGGCGAAGCCCGGGTGCTCGGCCCCGAGGCGCCGGGCGAGTTCGGCCAGCACCCAATGGTTGGGCTTCGCCTCGGCCAGCGGCTCGATCACCGCCCGGGTGACGTGGAAGAAGCTGGTGCCGCTGGTCTGGTAGAAGTCGTCATGCTCGAGGAAGGTGGTTGCCGGCAGGACGATGTCGGCCATCGCCGCCGTCTCGGTCAGGAACTGCTCGTGGACGCAGGTGAAGAGGTCCTCGCGCAGGAACCCCGCCCGCACCCGGGTCGTGTCCGGCGCCACCATCATCGGGTTGGTGTTCTGGATGAAGAGCGCCGTCACCGGCGGACCGCCGACGAGTGCCTCCGGATCGCCGGTCAGGATCGGCCCGATCCGCGACTGGTCGAGGATGCGGGTCTTCGGGTCGACCCGGTCGAGCCCCTCGATCAGGGTCTTGTCGATGCCGTAGAGCTGGCCGTTGGAATAGAGCGCGCCGCCGCCGGGATACTGCCAGGCCCCCGTCACCGTCGGCAGGCAGGTGACGGCATGGACGCTGGAGGCCCCGGCGCGCGAGCGCGCGAAGCCGTAGCCGACGCGGACGAAGCTGCGCTTGGTGCCGCCGTAGAGCCGGGCGAAGGCGCGGATGTCGTCGGCCGGCACGCCGCAGATCGCCTCGGCCCATTCCGGGGTGCGGGTCTCGAGGTGGCGTTCCAGCTCGTCCGGGCAGTCGGCGTAGCGGGCCATGTAGGCGCGGTCGGCGAAACCCTCGCGGAAGAGGACATGCATGACGGCGCAGGCCAGCGCCGCGTCGGTGCCGGGGCGGACGCAGAGAAAATGGTCCGCGACCTCGGCGGTCGGCGTCCGGTAGACGTCGACGACGACGATCTTCGCTCCCCGCTCCTTGCGGGCGCGGGTGGCGTGGGCCATGACGTTGACCTGGGTCGAGACCGGATTGCCGCCCCAGATGACGACGAGGTCGCTCTCCGCGATCTCGCGCCCGTCGACGCCGCGCTTCATGCCGACTCCGGCGACCCAGCCGGAATCGGCGAGCGTCGTACAGATCGTGCTGAACTGGCGCGAGTAGCCCATGACATGGCGCAGGCGGTTGATGCCGTCGCGCTGCACCAGCCCCATGGTCCCGGCATAGTAGTAGGGCCACACCGTCTCCGGCCCGAGGCGCCCCGCGGCGCGCTTCAGCGCGTCGGCCACCGTGTCGAGCGCCTCGCCCCAGGAGATGGGCGCATAGGAGGACGCGCCGACGCCGCGCGGCCCGATGCGCTTCAGCGGCCGGGTCAGCCGGTCGGGATGGTGCACCCGTTCGGCGTAGCGGCCGACCTTGGCGCAGACGACGCCTGCCGTGTAGGGATTCTGGGCGCCGCGGACGCGCCCGATCGTGCGCGCGTCGATGCGCTCCACCTCCAGCGCGCAGGTGGACGGGCAATC
>NZ_JAYSFE010000078.1:0-22748 GCF_041913585.1 Allostella sp. | reverse complement strand
AACCCTCGTCGTAAGCTTGGGAAGCTTCTGCTCTACCATTGAGCTACACCCGCATCCCGCGGACCGGACCTGAGGCCCGTCGCCGACGGCACGATGAATAGCCGCGGGCGGGCGCGGCTTCAAGAGGGGGCGCGACAAGAGCGCCGTCTTCAGATCATCATGCGCCGGCGCTATATCCCATGTTGCACTGCAACATCATACGCCGAAGAGCTCGCCGCCGATGACCGTCCGCAACCTCGACCGCCTGCTCGCCCCCGCCTCCGTCGCCCTGATCGGCGCCTCGACCCAGCCGAACTCGGTCGGTCAGGTGACGGCGCGCAACCTGCTGCAAGGCGGCTTCAAGGGGCCGATCCTGCCGGTCAACCCGCGCCACACCGCGATCGAGGGCGTGCTCGCCTATCCGAGCGTGGCGGCGCTGCCGATCGCCCCCGACCTCGCGGTGATCGCGACCCCGCCCGACACGGTGCCGGGCCTGATCGCCGAACTCGGCCAGCGCGGCACCCGCGCCGCGGTGGTGCTGACCGCGGGCTTCGGCGAGGGCGGGGCCGAGGCGGGCGAGCGGCGGCGGCAGGCGATGCTGGACGCCGCCCGGCCGCACCTCCTGCGCGTCCTCGGTCCCAACTGCGTCGGCCTGCTGGTGCCGGGCATCGGCCTCAACGCCTCCTTCGCCCATGTCGGGGCGAAGCCCGGCGACCTCGCCTTCCTCACCCAGTCGGGCGCCATCGTCACGGCGCTCCTCGACTGGGCCGCCTCGCGCGGCATCGGCTTCTCGCACCTGGTCTCGATGGGCGGCATGGCCGACGTCGACTTCGGCGACCTGCTGGACCAGCTCGGCCAGGACCCCGGCGTGCGCGCCATCCTGCTCTATGTCGAGGGCGTCACCAGCCCGCGCAAGTTCATGTCGGCGGCCCGCGCCGCCGCCCGCACCAAGCCGGTGCTGGTCGTCAAGTCGGGCCGCCGCGCCGAGGGCGCCAAGGCCGCGCGCTCGCACACCGGCGCGCTGGCCGGCTCGGACGCCGTCTACGACGCCGCCTTCCGCCGCGCCGGCATGCTGCGGGTCCACGACACGGCCGAACTCTTCGACGCCGTCGAGACCCTGGCGCTCGTCGCCTCGCGCTTCGGCAGCAACCTGCCGGGCGAGCGGCTGGCGATCCTGACCAACGGCGGCGGCCCCGGCGTGCTGGCGACCGACGCGCTGGTCGACCGCGGCGGCGCCCTCGCCGACCTCGCCCCCGAGACGCTGGCGCGGCTCGACGCCGCGCTGCCCCCGACCTGGTCGCACGGGAATCCCGTGGACATCATCGGCGACGCCCCGGCCGACCGCTACCGGACCGCCCTCGACGCGCTGCTGGCCGACCCCAACGCCGACGCGATCCTGGTCCTGAACTGCCCGACCGCCATCGCCGACCCGACCGAGGCCGCCCAGGCGGTGATCGAGACGATCGACGACCGTCGCCGCCTCGTCCTCACCAACTGGCTCGGCGCCGGCGCCGCCGCCCCGGGCCGCGCCCTCTTCGCGCGCGCCGGCATCCCGACCTACGAGACGCCCGACCAGGCGGTGCGGGCCTTCATGCATCTGGTGCAGTACCGCCGCAACCAGGAGCTGCTGCGCCGGGTGCCGCGGCTGGTCGGCGGCGGCGGCAGGCCGGACCGCGCCGCCGCGCGGGCGCCGATCGAGGCGGCGCTGGCCGAGGGCCGGGACTGGCTGTCGGAGGTCGAGGCGAAGGCGGTGATGCGCGCCTACGGGATTCCCATCGTCCCGACCGAGGTGGCGGCGACGCCCGACGAGGCCGCCGCCACCGCCGGCCGGCTCGGCCTGCCGGCCGCGCTCAAGATCCTGTCGCCCGACATCACCCACAAGACCGACGTCGGCGGCGTCGCCCTCGACCTCGCCGACCCGGCGGCGGTCAAGGCGGCGGCCGAGCGGATGCTGCGGACCGTCGCCCGGCATGCGCCCGACGCCCGCATCGCCGGCTTCACGGTGCAGCCGATGGTCGCCCGGCCGGGCGCCTTCGAGCTCATCCTCGGCATCGTCGACGACCGCACCTTCGGCCCGGTCCTGCTCTTCGGCCAGGGCGGCGTCGCCGTCGAGGTCCTCGACGACAAGGCGCTCGGCCTGCCGCCGCTCGACGAGGTGCTGGCACGCGAGATGATCGGGCGGACCCGCGTCTCGCGCCTGCTCGCGGGCTTCCGCGGCCGCCCGCCGGCCGATGTCGACGGCATCGTCCATGCGCTGGTCCGGCTGTCCGAGCTGGCCGCCGACCATCCCGAGATCGTCGAGGTCGACATCAACCCGCTGCTCGCCGACGCCGACGGGGTGATCGCGCTCGACGCCCGCATCCGCGTCGCCCGCGCCGAGCGCCCGGGCACCAGCCGGTTCGCGATCCGCCCCTATCCGCAGGAACTGGAGGATACCGACGCCCTCCAGGACGGGACGCCGATCCGCCTCCGGCCGATCCGGCCGGAGGACGCGCCGGCGCTGGAGGCGATCATCGCGCGGATGACGCCCGAGGACCTGCGGATGCGGTTCTTCGCGCCGATGCGCCGCCTGCCCGAGGTCCTGCTCGCCCGCCTGACGCAGATCGACTACGACCGCGAGATGGCGCTGGTCGCCTTCGCCGAAGGGCCGGCGGGCGAGCCGGACGGGCTCGGCGTGGTGCGGCTCCTGGCCGATCCGGACGGACAGCAGGCGGAGTTCGCGATCGGCGTGCGCAGCGACGTGAAGGGGCGCGGGCTCGGCTGGCTGCTGATGCGCCGCATCATCGACTATGCGCGCCAGCGCGGCATCGGCGCGGTCGTCGGCGACGTGCTGCGCGAGAACCAGCCGATGCTCGACCTCGCCCGCGACCTCGGCTTTCGGGTCGAGACCGGCGCGGCCGACCCCGGCATCGTCCGCGTCCGCCTCGACCTCGCCGGCTGAGCCCGCGTACAATCCCGGCCGCCCGCGATCGGGCGGCTGGGGAACGACATGCGGCTGGACGGCAAGGTGGCGATCGTCACCGGGGCGGGATCGGGGTTCGGCGAGGGCATCGCCCGGCGCTTCGCGGCCGAGGGGGCGGCCGTGGTCGTCAACGACATCGACCGCGACGGCGGCGAGCGGGTGGCGGGCGGCATCGTCCAGAGCGGCGGCCGCGCGGTCTTCGTGCAGTCGGACGTCGCCCGCAGCGAGGGCGTCGGCGCCCTGATCGAGGCCGCCATCGCGACCTGGGGCCAGATCGACTGCATGGTCAACAATGCCGGGATCACCCACCGCAACGGTCCGATGACGGAGGTCGGCGAGGCCGAGTTCGACCATCTCTTCGCCGTCAACGTGAAGGCGATCTACCATTCCGCGATCCATTGCGTGCCGCAGTTCCGGCGGCTCGGCGGCGGCAACATCATCAACATCGCCTCGACCGCCGGCCTCCGGCCGCGGCCCGGCCTCACCTGGTACAACGCCACCAAGGGCGCGGTCATCACCATGACCAAGTCGATGGCGGTCGAACTGGCGGCCGACCAGATCCGGGTCAACTGCCTGTGCCCGGTCGCCGGCGAGACGCCGCTGCTGCCCTCCTTCCTCGGCCGCGACGACCCCGAGACCCGGGCGCGCTTCCTCAACACGATCCCGCTCGGCCGCTTCAGCACGCCGGCCGACGTCGCCAACGCGGCGCTCTGGCTCGCCTCGGACGAGGCGGAGTTCATCACCGGCATCGCCATGGAAGTCGATGGCGGCCGCTCGGTCTAGGACGGAAGGAAGACGCACGACCATGAAGATCCAGGCAGCCGTCCTGCGGCAGATGGGCGCCCCGGCCCCCTATGCGGAGAGCCGTCCCCTGTCCGTCGAGGAGGTCGAGCTCGACCCGCCCGGTCCGGGCGAGGTGCTGGTGCAGGTGAAGGCGGCCAGCCTCTGCCACTCGGACCTGTCGGTGGTCAACGGCGACCGGCCGCGGCCGCTGCCGATGGTGCTGGGCCACGAGGCCTCGGGCATCGTCGCCGAATGCGGCCCGGGGGTCGACGACCTCGCGCCCGGCGACCATGTCGTCATGATCTTCGTGCCGAGCTGCGGCCAGTGCGGGCCCTGCATGGAGGGCCGCCCCGCCCTCTGCGAGCCGGCCGCCGCGGCCAACGGCGCCGGAACCCTGCTGTCGGGCGATCGCCGCCTGTCGCAGGCCGGCCGGCCGATCCACCACCATGTCGGCGTCTCCGCCTTCGCCGAATACACCGTCGTCTCCCGCCGCTCGCTGGTGAAGGTGCCGGTGGCGCTGGCCCACGACGAGGCGGCGCTCTTCGGCTGCGGCGTGCTGACCGGCGTCGGCGCCGTGGTCAACACCGCCGGCGTCCGGGCGGGCCAGACGGTCGCCATCGTCGGCCTCGGCGGGGTCGGGCTCAACGCCATGCTGGGGGCGATCGCGTCGGGCGCCCGCCAGGTGGTGGCGATCGACATGCTGGACGAGAAGCTCGACCTCGCCCGCCAGCTGGGCGCCACCGACACCGTCAGCGCCGCCCAGCCCGACGCCGCCGAGCAGGCGAAGGCGCTGACCCAGGGCGGCGTCGACGTCGCCGTCGAGACCGCCGGCTCGGTCAGGGCGATGGAGCTCGCCTACCGCGTCACCCGGCGCGGCGGCACCACCGTCACCGCCGGCCTGCCCCATCCCGACCATCGCTGGCCGCTCCAGCACGTCAACCTGGTGGCCGAGGAACGCACGGTGAAGGGCTCCTACATCGGCTCCTGCATCCCGGGCCGCGACCTGCCGCGCTACATCGACCTCTATCGCCGCGGCCGCCTGCCGGTCGACCGGCTGATGAGCGACCGCATCCGGCTCGCGGACATCAATGCCGCCTTCGACCGGCTGGCGTCCGGCCGGACGGTGCGCCAGATCGTGATGTTCGACCACTGAACCGGCGGAACCGGCGCCGGCGGAACCGGTCCGGCCGTCACCTGGACGACATCAAACCGTCATCCATCTGGGCCGGCCGCGGGCGCGGGCGTATCCTCCCCGGCCATGACGGACGGTGCGGCAGCGGCGGTCGGCCCGGCACGGCCGGCCGGCACGGAACGGCGGGCGATGGCCAGCGCCTGCGGCGCCCATGCCGTCCATGACGGCTACACCGACGTCCTCTATGTGATGCTGCCGCTGTGGCAGGCCGAGCTCGGGCTCGGCTATGCCGCGGTCGGCGCGCTGCGCAGCCTCTATTCCGGCGCCATGGCGCTGTTCCAGATCCCGGCCGGCGGCCTCGCGGACCGCTTCGGCGCCGGCCTCGTGCTGGCGGTCGGCACGGTCCTGGCGGCCGCGGCCTTTCCGCTCGCCGCGCTCGGCCACGGGTTCGTGCCGCTGGCCCTGGCGCTGGCGGTGGGCGGGATCGGCGCCAGCGTCCAGCACCCGATCGCCTCGGCCGTGGTCGCCCGCGCCTACCATGGCATCCGCTCCCGCGCCGCGCTCGGCACCTACAATTTCGCCGGCGACGTCGGCAAGATGGCGCTGCCCGCGGCGACGGCGCTGCTGCTCGCCGTGCTGCCCTGGCGGACCGCGATGTGGGCGCTGTTCGGGCTCGGCATCGTCGCCGCCATCGCCATCCTCGCGGCGACGCCGCCGGCCAGCGCCGCCGGCGCCGCGCCCGGCAAGGAACGCGCCCATGCGGCGGGCGGCCCGGCCCGGGGCGGCTTCCGCCTGCTGCTGGCGATCGGCGTCATCGACACCGGCACCCGCTCGGGCTTCCTCACCTTCCTGCCCTTCCTGCTCCAGGCCAAGGGGGCCGAACTGCCGACGATCGGGCTGGCGCTCACCCTCGTCTTCGCCGGCGGCGCCGCCGGCAAGCTCGTCTGCGCCCATCTCGGCCAGCGCCTCGGCGTCCTGCGCACCGTGCTGCTGACCGAGGGGCTGACGGCGGTCGCCATCCTGGCGCTGCTGCCCCTGCCGCTGGAGGCGGGGCTGGCGATCCTGCCGCTCATCGGCGTCGCCCTCAACGGCACTTCGTCCGTGCTCTACGGCACGGTGCCGGAACTGGTGCCGGAATCGCGCCGCACCCGCGCCTTCGGGGTCTTCTACACCGGCACGATCGGCGCCGGCGCCCTCTCGCCGATCGTCTACGGATTGCTCGGCGACGCCGTCGGCGTCGACCGCGCGATGCTCGCGGTCGCGGCCATGGTGCTGACGACCCTGCCGCTCGCCCTCCTTCTCAACCGGGCGATGAGCCGTCATATAGCGGAGGAATGACCCTCCCCCGCCCGCTCCGTGTCCTCGGCATCGAGACCAGTTGCGACGAGACCGCAGCCGCGATCGTCGACGGCGACCGACGCATCCTCGCCGACCGCGTCCTGTCGCAGACCGGCATCCACACGCCCTATGGCGGGATCGTGCCCGAGATCGCGGCGCGCGCCCATCTCGACCACCTGGACGGCCTGATCCGCGACGCCCTCGCCGAGGCCGGGGTCGGGCTCGCCGACCTCGACGCCGTGGCGGCCACCGGCGGACCCGGGCTGATCGGCGGCGTCATGGTCGGGGTGATGGCCGCCAAGGGGATCGCGCTCGCCGCCCGCCTGCCGTTCCTCGCCGTGAACCATCTCGAAGGCCACGCGCTCTCGCCCCGCCTCAGCCACGGGCTCGACTTCCCCTACCTGCTGCTGCTCGTCTCCGGCGGCCACACCCAGCTGCTCGCCGTCGAGGGCGTCGGCCGCTACGCCCGGCTCGGCACCACCATCGACGACGCCGCCGGCGAGGCCTTCGACAAGACGGCGAAGCTCCTCGGCCTGCCCTATCCCGGCGGACCGGCGATCGAGCAGGCGGCGCGGGACGGCGACCCGGCCCGCTTCGCCCTGCCGCGGCCGATGCTCGGCCGGCCGGGCTGCGACTTCTCCTTCTCCGGCCTCAAGACCGCGGTGCGGCAGGCGGTTGCCGGCCTCGCCACGCCGCCCACGGCCCGCGATGTCGCCGACATGGCGGCCGCCTTCCAGGCCACGGTCGCCGCCGTCGTCGCCGACCGCTGCCGGCGCGCCGCGGCCCTGTTCCGCCAGCGCCATCCGACGGGCGGGGCGCTGGTGGTGGCGGGCGGAGTGGCCGCCAATGGCGCCATCCGCACCGCACTCGAGCGCATCGCCGCCGACCTCGGGATGCCGTTCGTCGCGCCGCCGCACCGTCTCTGCACCGACAACGGCGCGATGATCGCCTGGGCCGCCATCGAGCGCTTCCGTCTCGGCCAGCAGGACGGCCTCGACTTCGCCCCCCGCCCGCGCTGGCCCCTCGACCCGACGGCGCCCAAGGCGATCGGGGCCGGCGTCAAGGCCTAGCGCCGGAGGCCCATGCCGCATTGCGGCAAGTCGTTTGTTGCAAGTGATTATCGTTTGTGGTTTGCTTCGGACCTCCGCAGCTTCCGGGCTTCACCGCCCGGACGACCTCGAAATCGCGAATGCGACTGAATTCCGACCATCGCCGGCGGTCCTTCTGGCTGAAGCACCTGCATCGCTGGCACTGGATCAGCGCCGCGCTCTGCCTCGTCGGGATGATCCTCTTCGCCATCACCGGCATCACCCTCAACCATGCCGGCGAGATCGAGGCGTCGCCGCGGACGGCGGTCGTCGAGAAGCGCCTGCCGGCGGCGCTGCTGGCGGCGGCGGCCGGCGCCGAGGGGCCGGAGCGGCAGCCGCTGCCGCCGGCGCTCGCCGACTGGCTGGAGGCCGAGCTCAAGGTGCGGGCGGCCGGGCGCGCGGCGGAATGGTCGGCCGACGAGATCTACCTGGCGCTGCCGCGTCCCGGCGGCGACGGCTGGGTCACCATCGATCGTGGCGACGGCCAGGTCCGCCACGAGATCACCGACCGCGGCTGGATCTCCTATCTCAACGACCTCCACAAGGGGCGCAACGCCGGCCCGGCCTGGACCTGGTTCCTCGACCTCTTCGCCGCCGCCTGCCTGGTGTTCGCGCTGACCGGGCTGGCCCTCCTCAAGCTTCATGCCGGCGGCCGTCCGGCGACCTGGCCCACGGTCGGCTTCGGGCTCGTTGCCCCGATGCTGATCGTTCTTCTCTTCATCCACTGACGAGGACCGATATGCGCGCCTACTATCCCGCGGCGCTGGCCGGAACGATCCTGGCGCTGCCGGCGGCGGCGGCCGACATCGCGATCACGGTCGAGATTCCGCGGCTCACGGTGGCGGAGTACCACCGGCCCTATGTCGCCGTCTGGATCGAGCGCCCGGACCAGAGCGTCGCCGCCAACCTGGCGGTCTGGTACGACGTCAAGCTCAAGAACAACGAAGGCACGAAGTGGCTGAAGGACATGCGCCAGTGGTGGCGCAAGTCCGGCCGCGAGCTGGCGATGCCGGCCGACGGCCTGTCGAGCCCGACCCGGGCGCCGGGCGAGCACCAGATCGGCTTTGCCGCCGACAAGCCGCCGCTCGCGACGCTGCCGCCCGGCGAGTACCGGCTGGCGGTCGAGGCCGCGCGCGAGGTCGGCGGCCGCGAGATGCTGCGGATTCCCTTCCACTGGCCGCCCAAAGCGGCCGAGACGCTGAGCGCCGCGGGCGAGCACGAGCTCGGCCGCCTCGGCCTCGCGATCCGTCCGTGACCCCGAACCGGAGCACCGCCATGCGCCTTTCGACCCGCCTCGCCGCGGCGGCCGCCGCCGTCCTCGCCCTGTCGCTGCCGATCGCCGCCGAGGCCCACCGGGCCTGGCTCCTGCCCTCGGCCACCGTGCTCTCGGGCGCGGACGTCTGGGTGACGGTGGATGCCGCCGTCTCCAACGATCTCTTCTTCTTCGAGCACCAGCCGCTCCGGCTCGACGGGCTGCGGGTGACGGCGCCCGACGGCAGCCCGGCCCGGCCGGAGAACCAGGCGACGGGGCGCTATCGCAGCACCTTCGACGTCAGGCTCGAGCAGCCGGGGACCTACAAGCTGGCGGTGGTCAATGCCGGCCTGTTCGCGTCGTGGAAGGAGAACGGCCAGACCCGCCGCTGGCGCGGCTCGCCCGAGCGCTTCGCGGCCGAGGTGCCGAAGGATGCCCCGGACCTGCGGGTGACCCAGTCCCAGAGCCGGATGGAGGTCTTCGTCACCTCCGGGAAGCCAAGCGGGACGGTGCTGAAGCCGACCGGCGAAGGGCTGGAGCTGGCGCCGGTCACCCATCCCAACGACCTCGCGGTCGGCAACGCGGCGCGCTTCCGCTTCCTCCTCGACGGCAGGCCGGCGGCCGGCCTCAAGGTGACGGTGATCCGCGGCGGCATCCGCTATCGCGACAAGCTCGAGGAGATGACGCTGACGACGGGCGAGGACGGCGGCTTCGCGGTCACCTGGAAGGAGCCCGGGATGTACTGGGTCGAGGCCAGCGTCCGCGACGGCAATGCCGCGATCAAGGAGGCGAAGGAGCGCCGCGCCGGCTACAGCACGACGCTCGAGGTGCTGCCCTGAGCGCGGTGGCGCGGCGCGTGCTGGTGCCGCCTCTCGACGCCGTCCGCCCGCGGCCCGACGGCGAGCGGGTGCTGGCGCTGGCCGGCCGCAGCATGGGAACGAAGTGGCAGGTGCGCGTCTCGGCACCCGCCGCGACCGGGCCCGGCCGGATCCGGCAGCGCGTCGAGGCGGTGCTCGCCCGCGTCGTCGCCGAGGCGAGCGGCTGGGAGCCGACCTCGGCCCTCTCGGCCTTCAATCGCGCGCCCGCGGGCATGCTGGTCGCGCTGCCGGCCGGCCTCTACGGGGTGCTGGAGCACGCGCTGGCGCTG
This sequence comes from Allostella sp., assembly GCF_041913585.1. Lineage (NCBI taxonomy): Bacteria > Pseudomonadati > Pseudomonadota > Alphaproteobacteria > Rhodospirillales > Allostellaceae > Allostella > Allostella sp. The sequence continues at coordinate 13,067 of NZ_JAYSFE010000078.1, read as the reverse complement.
GCGCGCGCGACCGATGGCGCCTGCGACCCGACGCTGGCGCCCGTCATCGACCTCTGGGGTTTCGGGCCGCCCGGGCCGCGGCGGACGCCGCCCTCCGAGGACGAGGTGGCGGCCGCCCGCGCGCGGACGGGCTGGCGCCGCCTGCTGCTCGACCGCGAGCGTGGGGCAGCCCTTCAGCCGGGTGGCCTCGGGCTCGACCTCTGCGGCATCGCCAAGGGCTGGGCGGTCGACCTGGTCAGCGCGGAACTGAGCGCGGCCGGCATCGGCGCGCACCTGGTCGAGATCGGCGGCGAGTTGCGCGGCGAGGGCGTGAAGCCCGACGGTCAGCCCTGGTGGGTGGCACTGGAACGGGCGCCCGGCGAGGCGGGGCCGGAGACGCTGGTCGCCCTGCACGGGCTGGCGATCGCGACGTCGGGCAGCTACCGGCGCTGCTTCGAGGCCGGCGGCCGGCGGTTCGCGCACACGATCGACCCGCGGACCGGGCAGCCGCTCGCCGATCCGCCGCTGGCCGTCACCGTGCTGCACCGCAACTGCATGGCGGCGGACGCGCTGGCGACGGCGCTCACCGTCCTCGGGCCGGAGGCGGGGCTCGAGCACGCCCGCCGGCACGGTCTGGCCGCCCGCTTCCTCATCGCCGCGGGCGAACGGACGAGCCCGGCCTTCGACGCGCTGCTCGACTGACGGGCCGCCCCGCGATGGCGCTCGCCGAGCTCCTCCCCGCCGATCCCGACCGGCTGCTCGCGGCGGCGGCCGTCGCCGTCGGCTATGTCGGCCTGTGCGGCGGCACCGCCCTCGGGCGGCTGCGGAAGCGGGCGCCGGCCACCCCGGCGGGGATGGCGGCAGCGGGCGACGTGACGGTCGCCTTCGCGAGCCAGACGGGCCTCGCCGAGCAGCTCGCGGCGCGCACCCTGGCCTTCGTCGCGGCCTCCGGCGCCACGGTGCGCCTCGTGCCGCTCGCCGCGCTCGACCGGGCGGCGCTCGAGCGCGGCGGGCGGCTCCTCCTCGTCCTGTCGACGACCGGCGAGGGCGACGCGCCCGACGCCGCGGCCGGTTTCGCCCGGCGCGTGCTCGGCGGCACGGCCGACCTCTCGCGCCTGCGCTACGGCCTGCTCGCGCTGGGCGATCGCGACTACCGGCATTTCTGCGCCTTCGGCCTCGCCGTGGCGCAGTGGCTCGACCGCAACGGCGCCCACCCGATCTTCCCGCCGATGACCGTCGACGACGGCGACCCGGAGGCGCTCGCCCGCTGGCAGACGGCGCTCGCCGCGGCCGGCCTCGGCGAGGACGCGGCGGCGCCGGACTGGACCGAGGAGCCGCCGTTCGGCACCTGGCGGCTCGCGGAACGCCGGCCGCTCAATCCCGACGACGCCGAGCACCCCGCGTTCCACCTCGCCTTCGTGGCCGAGGACGGCGCGGCGGAATGGCAGGCTGGCGACCTCGCCCGCATCCGCATCCCGGGCGAGCCCGAATGCCACCGCGACTATTCGATCGCCTCGATCCCGGCGGAGGGCCGCCTGACACTGCTGGTGCGGCTGGCGCGCCGGCCGGACGGAACGGTCGGGCGTGGCTCCGGCTGGCTCGCCGAAGGGCTGGCCGACGGCGGCACGGTCCGGCTGCAGATCCGTCGCAATCCCGGATTCCATGCGCCCGCCGGCGACCCGCCGCTCGTCCTGATCGGGAGCGGCACGGGGCTCGCCGGCCTGCGCGCGCACCTGGCCGCGCGCGCCGCCTGCGGGATCGGTGGCGCCTGGCTGCTGTTCGGCGAGCGCCGGCGGGCGGCCGACTGGTTCCACCGCGAGGACATCGAGGGCTGGATCCGATCCGGCGTCATCGACCGGCTCGACCTCGCCTTTTCGCGCGACCAGGCCGAGCGCGTCTATGTCCAGCACCGGCTGCGCGCCGCCGCCGCCGACCTCGTCCGCCGCATCGACGAGGGTGCCGCCATCCTCGTCTGCGGCAGCGCCGCGGGCATGGCGCCGGCGGTCCACGCGGTGCTGGAGGACGCGCTCGGCCGCGATCGCCTGGAACGCCTCGCCGAAGCGGGGCGCTACCGCCGCGACGTCTATTGATCCAGCGATTTGTCGCCGTCGCCCGCCGGGACCTATCCTCGACCGGCAATCCGGAACGGGACGGTCGGAGGAGACGGATGGACGGATCGGACATTGGCGAGACCTATCGCGAGCGCGGCTACTGCGCGCCGATCCCGGTCATGCCGGAGGACGAGGCGATCGGCTGGCGCCGCCGCATGGAAGCCTCCGAGGCCGCGATCGGCCGGCCGCTGACGCGCGAGGAACGGACCAAGCCCCACATCCTCTTCGGCTGGGCCGCCGAACTGGCGCGCCATCCCGCCATCCTCGACCGGGTCGAGCCGCTGATCGGTCCGGACATCCTGTGCTGGGAGACGGTGCTGTTCACCAAGGAGCCGGGCGGACCGGAATACATCTCCTGGCACCAGGACCTGACCTACTGGGGACTGGAGCCGGGCGACCAGGTCGTCACGGCGTGGCTGGCGCTGTCGCCGAGCACGGTCGCGAGCGGCTGCATGCGCGTCGTTCCCGGCTCGCACCGCCTCGACCTCGCCCCCCACCGCGACACCTGGAACCCGGACAACCTGCTGTCGCGTGGCCAGGAAATCGCCGTGGACGTCAAGGACGGCGAGTGGGCCGACATCGTGCTCCAGCCGGGCGAGATGTCGCTGCACCACGTCAACATCGTCCACGGCTCCGACCGCAACCGCTCGGACGACCGTCGCATCGGCTTCGCGGCGCGCTACTTCGCGACCTCGGTGCGCCAGACGTCGCCCCGCCGCGACAGCGCCTTCCTGGTGCGCGGCTGCGACCGCCACGGCCATTTCGATCTCGAACCGGCACCGGCCGCCGACTATTCCGAGGCGGCGCGCGCTGTCCATGCCGAGTTCCGCCGGCGCCGCCGGGAGCTCCAGGCGGCGCTCTGAGGTCCGCTTGCCGGTAGGCAGGCACCGGCCGGTTGCGCTACCGTCGCCGCCCTTCCCGCTTTCCCGCAAGGTCCCGTCGATGGCCAGGTGGCTGCTGAAATCCGAGCCGTTCAAATATTCCTGGGACCGGATGGTGGCCGACGGCCGCACCCATTGGGACGGCATCCGCAACCATCAGGCGGCCAACAACCTGAAGGCCATGAAGGTCGGCGACCGCGCCTTCTTCTATCACTCCAACGAGGGCCTGGAGATCGTCGGCATCGTCAAGATCGTGCGCGAGGCCTATCCCGACCCCGGCGACGAGAGCGGCCGCTTCGTCATGGTCGATGTCGCCGCCGACCGGCCGGTCAAGACGCCGGTGACGCTGGCCGCGATCAAGGCCGAGCCGGAATTGGCGAACCTCGCGCTCGTGCGCCAGTCGCGCCTGTCGGTGGTGCCGGTGTCCGATGACGAATGGACGGTGCTGTGCCGCATGGCGGGGATCCGGCCATGACGGCGGAGACGGGGGACGAGGGCGCGCCGCCGCGCCGGGTCCTGTGCCGCGCCGGCGACATCGGCGAGGCGGCCGGCAAGGGCTTCGTGCTCGGCGAGGGCCGCCGCAAGCGCGAGATCTTCGTGGTGCGCAAGGAGGGGCGGATCTTCGGCTACCTCAATTCCTGCCCCCACGCCGGCACGCCGCTCGACTGGATGCCCGACCGCTTCTTCACCAACGACGGCCGGTTCCTGATCTGCGCGACGCACGGGGCCCTGTTCGAGGTCGAGGACGGCATGTGCCTGCGCGGCCCCTGCCGCGGCCTGGCGCTCGACCCGGTCGCGGTCGCCGAGGAGGGCGACGAGATCCTGCTGCTCGAGCCCGACGAGGGGCCGGAACCTATGCCTGCGAGCGCGGCCGGATCCACACCCGGTTGTTGAGGTGCTCGGCCTCCAGGAAGGAGGCGCAGTCGAGCCCCGGCTTGTAGACCCGGAACGTCCGCATGACGCCGAGCGTCGCCGCACTCTCCAGCGGCCCGATGAAGAGCGGCCGGCGGTCGGCAAAATGGGGTTGCGCCCGCCAGCGGGCGAACTGCCGGGCGCTGAGGAACCAGCAGCCGGCATGCGGGTTGGTCGGCCGCTCGACGACGACCGGCTCGCCGAGGTGGGAGAGGTTCATCGATGCGTGCCGGCCGACGTCCTGCCAGGGGGCGGTGATCCGCGGCGGGATCGGACCGTCGACATAGAGCTTCCAGTACCGGCCCTCGGGATCGGCCTCGAAGCGGTTCGGCAGCAGCACCGCCTCGCCCTGGCTCGCCCGTTCCAGGAGCGCGATCTTGCGCAGGAACCAGGGGTCGCCGACGACGGTGTCGTCCTCCATGTAGCCAATCCAGTCGTAGCCCTCCGCCTGCGCGGCCAGGAGGTCCAGGCAGGCGAAGCCCAGCATGCGCGGATCGCCGCCGAGACGGTCGAGCGTGACCCGCTCGACCTGGAAGGCGGAGGGCGGCAGCCGGACCCGGTCGAGGACGTGCCGGTCCTCGACGACGACGACGCGAATGTCGAGTGCCGCCGGCAGCGCGCCCCGGTTGGCCCGCTGGAAGCGGACGCGACCGCTGCCGGCCGGCACGGGCGGCGCATCCGGCGGCGGCGGCCCGGCCCAGCCGATCCGCGCCTGGCTCGGGCCGAGATGCACCGCGAGGCCGGCGATCGTGCGCGCCAGCGCCGCCGCGCGCACGGGCCCGGCATCCGGCTGCGAGGAGCCGTAGACGGTGCCGCCCGGCGCCGGCGGGCCGACATAGTGCGGGATGGCGACGAGGATGCGCATCGTCCCCGCCGTCGCCCGGCTCAGGAGGCCAGGAAATCCCGGTAGGTGACGGTGAGGTCGGCGACCGAGGCCTCGATCAGGCGCTTGCCGTCCTCGACCCTGGCGAGGTTGGGGTTGGAGCCGATGCGCCCGTCGGGGAAGCGCCGGCGGTAGTCGGCGGCGTCGGTGAAGCGGCCGGTCGGCGCGATCGCCGGCTCCATCTCGACATACTTCACGCGGTCGGGATAGGCGGCCCAGGTCACCGCGACCTCGCTCGGCGTCGCGTGCGAGCCGTGGCCTTCCGGATAGAGTTCGGCGCAGAGCTTCTTCGTCTCCGGCCCTTCCCACCAGTTGGCGAGCAGGCACTTGACCTGCTGGTTGCCCATCCCGGCGGACTGGCGATGGCTGTAGACCTCGTAGAAGGCGGCGTTGGTGGTGGCGATGTTGCCGCCATGGCCGTTGACGAACATCATCCGCGTGAAGCCGTGGCGGGCCAGCGACTGCACGTAGTCGAAGATCACCGAGATCAGCGTCGACGGCCGGTAGGTCATGCTGCCGGTGAAGTCCATGTGATGCACCGCCATGCCGACCGAGATCGTCGGGGCGACGAGGCAGCCGATCTTCTCGCCGAGCGCGCGGCCGATGATCTCGGCCGTCAGCGCGTCGGTGCCGACGAGGCCGTTCGGACCGTGCTGCTCGGTCGAGCCGATCGGGATGACGACGCCGGTCGAGGTCTTGAGATACTCCTGCACCTCCTGCCAGGTGCTGAGCTGTAGCTGCATCGCCGTCTCCTCGGATCGCTGGGGCGGTGCGACGCTAGCGGCCGCCTGGGGGAACCTTCAAGAGCTTGTTTCGCCCCGCGAACCCGCCCATCATCCGGGCAACCAGCCAGCCCCCCAGGGAGAGAAACGGATGTCGAGCCCAACCGTCATTCCGGTGCCGCCGGCGGTCGCCGCCCATGCCCGCATCGATGCGGCGCGGTACGAGGCGATGTACGCGCGCTCGATCCGCGATCCGGAAGGCTTCTGGGCCGAGCAGGGCCGGCGCCTCGGCTGGATCCGCCCCTTCACCAAGGTCAAGGACGTCGACTACACGGGCGACGTGCATATCCGCTGGTACGAGGACGGAACGCTCAACGCCTGCTGGAACTGCGTCGATCGCCACCTGCCGGCACGCGCCGACCAGACGGCGATCCTGTGGGAGGGCGACGATCCGGGCGAGGACCGGCACGTCACCTATGCCGAACTGCACGAGGGCGTCTGCCGGCTCGCCAACGTCCTGAAGGCGCGCGGCGTCGGCAAGGGCGACCGGGTCACCATCTACATGCCGATGATCCCGGAGGCGGCCTACGCCATGCTCGCCTGCGCGCGCATCGGCGCCGTCCATTCCGTCGTCTTCGGCGGCTTCTCGCCGGAATCGCTGATCGGGCGCATCCAGGACTGCGACTCGACCGTGGTCATCACCGCCGACGAAGGGCTGCGCGGCGGCCGCAAGGTGCCGCTGAAGGCGAACACCGACGAGGCCCTGGCGCACTGCCCCGGCGTCCACAGCGTCGTCGTCGTGCGCCGCACCGGCGGCAAGGTCGGCTGGGTCGAGGGCCGCGACGTCTGGTACCACGAGGCGATCCAGACGGTGCCGCGGGACTGCCCGGTCGAGGAGATGTCGGCCGAGGACCCGCTCTTCATCCTCTACACCTCCGGCTCCACCGGGAAGCCCAAGGGCGTGCTGCACACGACGGGCGGCTATCTCGTCTACGCGTCGCTGACCCACGAGGCCGTCTTCGACTATCGCGACGGCGAGATCTACTGGTGCACGGCCGACGTCGGCTGGGTCACCGGACACAGCTACATCGTCTACGGGCCGCTCGCCAACGGCGCGACGACCCTGATGTTCGAGGGCGTGCCCAACCATCCCGACGCCTCGCGTTTCTGGCAGGTCGTCGACAAGCACAAGGTCTCCATCTTCTACACCGCGCCCACCGCGATCCGCGCCCTCATGCGCGAGGGCGAGGGGCCGGTGAAGAAGGCGGGCCGCCAGTCGCTCCGGCTGCTCGGCTCGGTCGGCGAGCCGATCAACCCGGAAGCTTGGCTCTGGTACTGGAACGTCGTCGGCGAGGGGCGCTGCCCGATCGTCGACACCTGGTGGCAGACCGAGACGGGGGGCATCCTCATCACGCCGCTGCCCGGCGCGACGGCGCTGAAGCCCGGCTCCGCCACCTTGCCCTTCTTCGGCGTCGAGCCGGTGCTGGTGGACAATGACGGCAAGCGCCTGGAGGGCGCGACCGAGGGCAATCTCTGCCTCGTCGGCGGCTGGCCGGGCCAGATGCGGACCGTCTACGGCGACCACAAGCGCTTCGTCGACACCTACTTCTCGACCTTCAAGGGCATGTATTTCACCGGCGACGGCGCGCGGCGCGACGAGGACGGCTACTACTGGATCACCGGCCGCGTCGACGACGTCATCAACGTCGCCGGCCATCGCCTCGGCACCGCCGAGATCGAGAGCGCGCTCGTCGCCCACCCCAAGGTCGCCGAGGCCGCCGTCGTCGGCTATCCGCACGACATCAAGGGCCAGGGCATCTACGCCTACGTCACGCTGGTCGCCGGCGAGGCCCCGACGGAGGGCCTGCGCCGCGAACTGGTGCAGTGGGTGCGCAAGGAGATCGGCCCGATCGCCACCCCCGACCTGCTGCAATGGGCGCCGGGCCTGCCCAAGACCCGCTCGGGCAAGATCATGCGCCGCATCCTGCGCAAGATCGCCGCCAACGAGCACGGTGCGCTCGGCGACACCTCGACGCTGGCCGATCCGGCGGTGGTCGAGGATCTGGTCGGCAACCGGATGAACCGGGGGTAGTGCCCATAATCCGGGCAGCCTGTTCGTGAAAAATGCAACCTCGCGCCGGGAAACATGTTGTCGCAGGGGAGGAAGCGGATCACACTCCGCCCTCCCTGCGTACTGACGGGTAGGTTGATTCGACCCGGCGGTCGCTCAGGTTAGCGCAACCGACGGCCGCCCTCCCCCCAAGACGGCCCGACCCCTCGGTTCGAGGCCGACGCGATGCTGTATCACGCCTACGAGACGGCCCACATGATGGCGCTGCCATTCCGGATGGCGGCCGACGCCATGCAGGCGACGCTGGAATATCCCTGGGCCCCCCATTCCGGCACCAAGCTCGCCCGCGCCATCGCCGCCCAGTGCGAACTCTTCAGCCGGCTGACCCGCCGCTACGACAAGCCCGCCTTCGGCATCGACGCGGTCGCGACCGCGGCCGGCGAGGCGGTGGTCAGCGAGCGGGTGGTCGACGTCAAGCCGTTCTGCCGCCTGCTGCACTTCGAGAAGTCGACGGGGCCACTGGGGCCGCGCGTGCTGGTGGTGGCGCCGGTCTCCGGCCACCACGCGACGCTGCTGCGCGGCACGGTCCGCGACCTGCTGCCGGACCATGACGTCTACGTCACCGACTGGATCGACGCGCGCGAGGTCCCGGCCTACGAGGGCGTCTTCGGCTTCGCCGACTACGTCACCTACATCCTGCAGATGATGCGGTTCCTCGGCGGCGAGACGCACATCGTCGCCGTCTGCCAGCCGACGGTGCCGGTGCTGGCCGCAGTGTCGATGCTGGCACTGGCCGACGACCGCGACCAGCCGCGTTCGATGGTGCTGATGGGCGGCCCGATCGACACGCGCGAGAACCCGACCGCGGTCAACCAGCTCGCCAAGACGCGGCCCCTCGCGTGGTTCGAGCACAACGTCATCACCACCGTCCCGGCGCCCTACGCGGCGCTCGGGCGACGGGTCTATCCGGGCTTCCTGCAGCTCACCGGGTTCATGTCGATGAACCTCGACCGCCATGTCGGCGCCCATCTCGAGCTGTTCCGCAACCTGGTGAAGGGCGACGGCGACAGCGCCGAGGCGCACCGCCGCTTCTATGACGAGTATTTCGCCGTCATGGACCTGGCGGCGGAGTTCTACCTGGAGACCATCCACCTCGTCTTCCAGGAGCACGCCCTGCCGCGCGGGCGCCTGGACTGGCACGGCCATCTGGTCGAGCCGGCGGCGATCACGCGCACGGCGATGATGACGGTCGAGGGCGAGCAGGACGACATTTCCGCCCCCGGCCAGACGGCCGCCGCCCACCGGCTGACGACGAACCTGCCAGATTCGATGCGGGCCCACCACCTGCAGCCCCATGTCGGCCATTACGGCGTCTTCAACGGCCGGCGCTGGCGGACCGAGACGCTGCCCAAGGTGCGCGACTTCATCCGCTCGCACGACCGCTGACCAGCGCCGGCGCCAGCGCCCGCCGCAGGCGCGGCGCGGCGAAGTCGCGGAACGCCCGGACCTTCGCCGGCAGCAGCCGCCCCTCGGGATGGACGAGGCTGACGGGAGCGGGCGGCGGCTCGAAGGGCACGAGGAGGCGCCGCAGCCGGCCCGCCTCCAGCGCCGGCGCCGCCTGGTAGGAGAGGACGCGGGTGATGCCGAGGCCGGCCGCCGCCGCCTCGACCGCGGCCTCGGCCGTCGAGACGACGAGCCGGGTGCGGATCGGGACCGCCACCGTCCGTCCGTCGACCGGGAACGACCAGGTTTCGACCGCCGACGCCGCCGAGAAGGCGATGCAGGCATGCCCCGCGAGGTCGCCCGGCGACTGCGGGGCGCCGTGCCGCGCGAGATAGTCGGCGCCGCCACAGACATAGCGCCCGATGGTGCCGACGCGGGCTGCGACCATCGTCGATTCGGCGAGCGGGCCGATGCGGACGGCGAGGTCGAGCCCCTCGTCGATGAGGTCGACCACCCGGTCGACCAGCAGCAGCCGCACGTCGACCTCGGGCCAAGCCGAGAGGAAGGCGTTGACGATCGGCAGGACATGCATCCGCCCGAAGACGTAGGGCGCGGTCAGGCCGAGGCGGCCGCGCGGCACCTCGGCCATGCCGCCGACCGCCCGCTCGGCGGCATCCAGGTCGGCGAGGATGCGGCGGCCGGCATCGAGATAGCGCCGCCCCGCCTCGGTCAGCATCAGGCGCCGCGTGGTGCGGGTGAGGAGGCGCGCGCCGAGATGCGCCTCGAGCGCCGCCAGCCTGCGGCTGACCGTGGCGAGCGGCAGTTCCAGCCGCCGCGCCGCCCCCGACAGGCTGCCGGCGTCGGCGATGGCGACGAAGATGCGGGTCGCCTCCAGCCGGTCCATCTCGATCCTCTCGATTGCGGCAAGAATCCCTATCGCCAGACGTTCTTTATCTCAGTCTAGGGAAGTGCGACACCCGCTGCCGTTCGTCCGAACGGAGGGAACCGACCGATGCAGCGCACGTCCGACATCGCCTTCTCGCCCGCGGTCAAGGCCGCGCAGGAACGATACGGCTCGCGCGGCCATTTCGAGCGCCGCGGCGACTGGCCGGTCGCGATCACGGAGGATCTGGCCGGGTTCCTCGGCCAGGCGACCACGCTCTATCTGGCGACGGCGAGCGCCCAGGGGCAGCCCTACATGCAGCATCGCGGCGGTCCCCCGGGGTTCCTGCGGGTGCTGGACGAACGGACGCTCGCCTTCGCCGACTTTGCCGGCAACCGGCAGTACGTCACGGTCGGCAACCTCGACGAGAACCCGCAGGCGATGCTGTTCGTGATGGACTACGAGACGCGGCGCCGGGTGAAGCTGTGGGGCACGGCGCGCTATGTCGAGGACGATCCGGCGCTGATCGAGCGCCTGTTCCCGGCGGGCTATGCCGCCCGCGGGGAACGCGCGATCCTGTTCGAGGTGGCGGCCTGGGACGTCAACTGCCGGCAGCACATCCCGCAGCTCTATCCCGCCGACGCGGTGACCGCCGCGATCGGCGCGCTCGAGACGCGCATCCGCGCGCTGGAGGCGGAGAACGAGATGCTGCGCCGGCGCCTCGTCGCCTGAGCGGGGCCATTCCGGACGTCATTCCGGCCGGTGGCAGACGACGCAGAGCTTGTTGCCGTCGAGGTCGCGGAAGTAGGCCCCGTAATAGTCGGGGTGGTAGTGCGGCCGCAGACCGGGTGCGCCCTCGTCGCCGGCGCCGGCAGCCCTGGCCGCGGCGTAGACGGCATCCACCGTCGCCCGGTCGGGCGCCTCGAACGCCACGGTGACGCCGTTGCCGACCGTCGCCGCCTGGCGGTCGAACGGCCGCACCAGCCAGAAGTGCGGCGCCCGATCGGCGGAGAGGGCCCAGCCGGCCGCGCCCTCCTCGGGCCCGTCATGGATGCAGCCGAGGCCGAGCGGAGCCAGCACGGCATCGTAGAAGGCCTTGGCGCGGGCATAGTCGTTGGTGCCGACGGTGACGTGGCTGTACATGGCGATGCTCCTTCCCGATCGAATGCGGCGACGGGGGCACTCTAGCCCGGGTCGGATTTGCCGCGCTTGCCATAGAGGCTGGACGCCGCCGCCCACGCCCGTGCATACCGGTCGGCCAGCGGCGAAGACAGGCGGGAACGGGTGGCGATGGGCGGGACGGCGAGCGAGATCCTGACGCGGGCGGATGCCGCCGTGCGGGCGGCCCAGGCCTTCCAGACGGCGGCCAAGGCCGCGGCGGAGGGGCACGTCGCGCGCGACGGCCGCGTCGATGCGGCGGCCGCCGACCGGCACCAACGGGTGCTGCACGGCTTCGCCTGGATCGCGACCACCGTCGAGGCGATCGCGGCCACGGCCGCGTGGGCCGCCGGCCTCGCCCGCGAGGGGCGGCTCGGCGAGGCCGAGACGGCCGTGCTGGCGATCGGGTTCGGCGAGTACCTGCACCAGCTCCTCGGCGGCATCCCGATGAGCCAGAACGAGATCGTCCGGCCGGTCGAGTTGGGCCTCGGCCGGGCGGCCGCCCTGCTGCAGGCGGACGCGGCGGTCGCGTGGTTCCTGGAGCACGGCAACGTCGCCGAGCGGCGCCGGGCGCTGGTCGAGCGCCTGGCCGACGGCGGCTTCGTCGACGAGCGCCTGGGCGACGAGACCCTCGACCTGGTTCGCGATCAGTTCCGCCGCTTCGCCGACGAGCGCGTCCTGCCCGAGGCGCATTCCTGGCACCTCGCCGACCGGCTGATCCCCGACGAGGTCGTCGGCGAGATGGCCGGGCTCGGCGTCTTCGGCATCTGCATCGCGCCCGAGTTCGGCGGGCTCGGCCTCGGCAAGCTCGCCATGTGCGTCGTCTCCGAGGAGCTGAGCCGCGCCTGGATCGCCGCCGGGTCGCTCGGCACCCGGTCGGAGATCGCGGGCGAGCTCATCTCGGAATCGGGCACGCCCGAACAGAAGGCCCACTGGCTGCCGCGCATCGCCTCCGGCGAGGTGCTGCCGACCGCCGTCTTCACCGAGCCCGACACCGGGTCCGACCTCGGCCGCCTGCGCACGCGTGCCCGACCCGCCGAGGACGGCGGCTGGCGCGTCGACGGCAACAAGACCTGGATCACCCATGCCGCGCGCAGCGACCTGATGACGCTGCTGGTCCGCACCGAGCCCGACCAGGACGGCTACGAGGGCCTCAGCATGCTGCTGGCGCCGAAGCCGCGCGGCAGCGACGCCGATCCGTTCCCCGCGCCCGGCATGAAGGGCGGCGAGATCGCGGTCCTCGGATATCGCGGCATGAAGGAGTACGAGATTTCGTTCGAGGGCTTCGCGGTCCCGCCCGGCAGCCTGCTCGGCGCCGCCCCGGGCCGCGGCTTCAAGCAGCTCATGCGGACCTTCGAGGGTGCCCGCATCCAGACCGCCGCCCGCGCGCTGGGCGTCGCCCGGCGCGCCTTCGAGCTCGGCCTCGGCTACGCGCTCGACCGCCGCCAGTTCGGCCGGGCGATCGTCGGCTTCCCCCGGGTCGCCGACAAGATCGCCCTCATGGTGGTCGAGTTCGTGCTGGCGCGCGAGCTGACCTATGCCGCCGCCCGCCATAAGGACGGCGGCAAGCGCTGCGACATCGAGGCCGGCATGGCGAAGCTGCTCGCCGCCCGCGTCGCCTGGAGCAATGCCGACACCGCGCTCCAGATCCACGGCGGCAACGGCTATGCGCTGGAATACGAGATCAGCCGCGTCCTCTGCGACGCCCGCATCCTCAACATCTTCGAGGGCGCCGCCGAGATCCAGGCCCAGGTGATCGGCCGGGGCCTGCTCTCGCAGCGGAACTGATACCGGGTCCGGTGGATGCGGAACGACCCCGTCATCGATGCCGTTGCCTCCCTCGACTTCGCTCGGGGTGAGGGACGTTATTGTTCTGATTGAATTTTCTCATCCCGAGCGACATCGAGGGACGCAACGCACGCTGGCCGGCACCATGTGGCATTGAGCTTCGGACTTGGTATGACCGGGGAGGCTCCGCCGGGCCGCATCGCACTCCGCGCAGCCGGCATCCGGCGAATGCAGGA